>DASQLE010000531.1:0-5351 GCA_035630175.1 Beijerinckiaceae bacterium | reverse complement strand
GCTGGCCTTGAACGTGGCCCTCCCTGTCGGTCGGCTCGGTTTCTGACATGGACGTCATCAGCGGGCTTTTGCAAGGCTTCGCTGTCGCGCTGCAGCCGACCAACCTCTTCTGGTGCTTCGTCGGATGCTTCTTCGGCACGGTGGTGGGCATCATGCCGGGCCTTGGGCCCGCCGCCACTATCGCCATGCTGATGCCGCTGACCCTCAACATGGATCCGACCGGCGGCATCATCATGCTGGCCGGCATCTACTACGGCGCCAAATACGGGGGTTCGACGACCTCGATCCTCCTCAACATGCCGGGCGAGTCGTCCTCGGTCGTGACCTGCATCGACGGCTACCAGATGGCGCGGCGAGGCCGGGCGGGCGCCGCCCTCGGCATTGCGGCGATCGCGTCCTTCGTCGCCGGAACCGTCGGCGTCCTCGCCCTGACCTTGATCGCGCCTCCGATCGCCGCCTTCGCCCTGTCGTTCAGCTCGCCGGAATATTTTGCGCTCATGAGCCTCGGCCTGGCGCTCGTGGTGCTGCTGTCCGGTGCGTCGCTCGTCAAAGGGCTCCTATCCCTGCTGGTCGGCCTCTGGCTCACGACCATGGGCACCGACCTCTTCACCGCCCAATCGCGCTTCACCTTCGGGCAGAGCCAGCTTCTCGGCGGCATCGAGTTCATGATCGTGGCGATCGGCGTCTTCGCCATCGCCGAGGTGCTGGCCACGGTCGAGGGCGGCGTCAAGAGTCAGGTGCTGCCCGTGCCGCGCGGGCTGCGCAATCTCCTGCCGAGTTGGGAGGAGCTGAAAGCGTGCCGTTTCGCCTTCCTTAACGGCTCCGTCGTCGGGTTCCTCGTCGGCGTGCTCCCGGGCGCCGGATCGTCGATCGCGTCCTTCATCTCCTACGGGATCGAGAAGGCCGTCTCGAAACACCCGGAGAAGTTCGGCACGGGCGTGCCGGAGGGCGTGGCGGCCCCTGAGGGCGCCAACAACGCCGATACCGGCGGCGCCCTCGTGCCTCTCCTCACCCTCGGCATCCCGGGCGGCGGCACGACCGCCATCATGCTGTCGGCGCTCATCCTGTGGGGGATCAGGCCCGGCCCGCTCATGATGCAGGAGACCCCCGACGTCTTCTGGGGCCTCGTCGCCAGCATGTATATCGGCAACCTCGTGCTGCTGCTGCTCAACCTGCCGCTCGTTCCCCTGTTCGCGCAGATCCTGCGCATTCCCGCCTACGTGCTGTTCCCCATCATCCTCGGCATCTCCGTGGTCGGCGCCTACAGCACCTCCGGCAGCTTGTTCCATATCGCGCTCCTCGCCGGCTTCGGCCTCCTCGGCTATGCGATGGTGAAGCTCGAATACCCGACGGCTCCGCTGATCCTCGGATTCGTCCTCGGCGACGCGATGGAGCGCGCCTTGCGCCAATCCCTGATGATGTCGCAGGGCGATCTCTCGACCCTCGTCACGCGCCCGCTCTCGGCCAGCATGCTCGTGATGGCGGCCCTGATCCTGCTGACGCCGCTGCTCGGACGCCTCAACCGCTGGCGGGTACGCGCCATCGCCGAGTGACGGCCGTCATGGGTCGGCGAACAAGATGCGGAGATCGGCGAACAAGACACGGAGGAACCTCATGCTGACAGGCCGCCTTACGCTCGCCGCTGCCGCGCTCCTCGCTTGCGCCGGCGCCTCGCCCGCTGCCGCCGAGTTCAAGCCGACGCGCCCGATCGAAGTCGTCGTGCATGGCGGACCCGGCTCGGGCAACGATCTGTTCGGCCGCGCGGTGGTCGCGGCCGTCGAGGCGGAGAAGCTGGCGACCGTCCGTTTCCAAATCGCCAACAAGCCGGGCGGCGGCAGCACGACGGCCGCCAACTACCTCATGAGCAAGGACGGCGAAGCCCACACGATCGGCGTCTTCACCAATATCTGGCTCACCGATCCTCTCGTGCAGGCGGAAGCCAAAGCCCGGCTGCACGACATGACGCCGATCGCCCGGATTCTCGTCGAGCCGGCGCTCGTCGTGGTCAGAGGCGATTCGGAACTCAAGACCCTGCGCGACTTCATCGACGCCGCGAAAGCGAAGCCCGGACAGATGAAGCAGTCCGGCGGCAGCATCACGGCGCGCGAGAACATCATCCGCCAGATGCTGATGAACAACACCGGTGCGCGCTGGACCTTTATCTCGTTCCCGTCCGGCGGCGAGCGGCTGGCCGCGCTTCTCGGCGGTCACGTCGATGTCATGATCCTCGATCCGGCGGAAGCGGGCGAGCAGGTCCGCACGGGCAAGCTGCGTGTCATCGCGCAGGTTTCGGAGCAGCGCCTCGACGCCTTCATGGATGTCCCGACCTTGAAGGAAGCCGGTTTCGACATCCCCAACGTTCCGCAAACGCGCGGCATCGTCGGCCCGCCCGGCATGCCGGGCGACGCGGTCGCCTATTTCGTCGGTCTCTTGCAGAAGGTCACGGCGACGCCCGCTTGGCAGAAGTATCTGCAGGACAATCAGTTCGAGGGTGCCTTCGCCGGTCCCGAGGAGACCCGCGCCTTTCTGGTGCGCTACGAAGAGCAGATCCGCGGCCTTCTGAAAGAGACCGGCGCCAAGGTTGTACGCTAGTTGCATGACGCAGCCTCCGGTCACGCGCCACATCGTGCAACGGCAGGAAACCTGCATCGAGGTCCTGGCACAGGGCGAGGGACGGGTCGTCGTCCTGCTGCCGTCCCTCGGGCGCGGCGCCGAGGATTTTGCACCGATCGCCGCGGAGATGGCGGAGGCGGGGTTCCGCGTGCTGCGCCCGCAGCCGCGCGGCATCGGGCAAAGCCGCGGCGCCATGACGGGCATCGACCTGCACGATCTCGCGGCCGATATCGCCGCCGTCATCGAGCACGAGAAGGCCGGCCCCGCCTTCGTCGTCGGCCATGCCTTCGGCAACCGCGTGGCACGCCTTCTCGCGGCCGATCGTCCCGATCTCGTGCGCGCCGTCAGTCTGGTCGCCGCCAATGTGGGCAAGGCGCCGAGCCCGCCTCGGGTGCGCGAAGCCATCAGGACGAGCGCCGATCCGTCCCAGCCCGAAAACGAACGCCTCGCGGCTCTGCAATTCGCCTTCTTCGCGCCCGGCAACGATCCGGTGCCCTGGCTTTTGGGCTGGCATCCGCACGTCCTGGCCGCCGAGCGCATCGCCGGGGATCGCACCTCTCGCGAGTCGGATTACGCGGCCGGACGCGCGCCGGTCCTCTACCTGCAGCCGGATCACGACCCGCTCGCCCATGCGGAGGATGCGCGCGAATATAAGGAGGCGCTCGGCGACAGGGTCACCGTCGTCGTCATCCCGCATGCGAGCCACGCGGCCATCGCCGAGCAGCCGCGTTTCATCGCCCGCGCCCTCATCGGATATGCACGGGAGCTCGATGCCAAGCTCAGTGCGATGAACCCGCCTCCATGATGCGTCCGAGCCCCCTCCCCGCCCCTGTCCTGATCGTCTAGAAGGCAAGGACCCGACCTCCCGGACCAACCCCATGAGCGACACCCCGCCCGATCGCCTGTCGAACGATCCGAACAGCCCCCACTATGACGCCGCGATCCTCGAGCGTGGCGTCGGGATTCGCTTCAACGATGCCGAGAAGACCAACGTGGAGGAGTATTGCGTCAGCGAAGGCTGGATCCGCGTCGCCGCCGGCAAGGCCAAGGACCGCGCCGGCAATCCGATGACCATCAAGCTGCGCGGCAGGGTCGAGCCCTATTTCCGGCAGGACGCCTGATCGGCCGAACTTAGGCGGCCGTCAGCCCGCCGAATTCTTCGATGAATCGGGCGATCGGCTCGGCGCCCTCTCCCGTGCGCAGGTTCGTGAAGACGAACGGGCGCGCGCCGCGCATGCGCTCGGTATCCGCCCGCATCACCGACAGATCGGCCCCGACCAGAGGCGCGAGATCGATCTTGTTGATGACCAGGAGGTCGGAGCGCGTGATGCCGGGGCCGCCCTTGCGCGGGATCTTCTCGCCGCCAGCGACGTCGATGACGTAGATCGTCAGATCGGCGAGCTCGGGCGAGAAGGTCGCGGCGAGGTTGTCGCCGCCGGATTCGATCAGGATGAGGTCGAGCGCGGCGAACTTGCCGCGCATCTCGGCGATGGCCGCGAGATTGATGGAGGCGTCCTCGCGGATGGCGGTATGCGGGCAGCCGCCGGTCTCGACGCCCATGATGCGCTCCGCCGGCAAGGCGCCCGCCACCGTCAAGAGGCGCGCGTCCTCCTTGGTGTAGATGTCGTTGGTGATCGCGCAGAGATCGTAGCGGTCGCGGAGCGCCTTGCAGAGCGCCTCCATGAGCGCCGTCTTGCCGGAGCCGACCGGTCCGCCGATGCCGACGCGCAAGGGCCCGTTTGCCGAAATCATGAGCGGAACAGCCTCGTGTATTGGGTTTCGTGCAGGAACGAGCCGAGATCGGCTCGGAACGTGGCGCTGCCGATGTCGTCCGGGCCGAGCGCGAGCGTCTCTCCCGCGAGCGCCGCGACGGCGGGCGCGAGCCCCGCCAGGACCCGGGTGCCGGCCGTCTGGCCGATGGGGGCGAGACGCAGGGCGGCCGAGACCAGATTCTGCATGAAGGCGAGCAGGAACGCCTCGCTCGTCGGCAGCAGCGGAAGGCCGTGCGATGCCGCGGCCACGCCGACGGCGACCGGATAGGCGACCTCGTCGTCGAGCGCGGCCGCGAGCTCGGACAGGCCCGGCGCCGGCCAGGCGGCGAGCGTCGTGTCGAGGAAGCTGCGGCCCTGCTGGCGAGTCTCGAGGCGCAGTTCCGGCGACGGCGCGAGGGCGAGCGCGAGATCGTTGACCTCGGCAAGCGCGAGACGATCGGCGGCCATGACGGCGCGATGGGCGATCGCCAGCAGGATGGAGTCCGTGCGGCCGGCGCCATGCCGCAGGATGTCGGCCAGCCAGGCCGCGAGCCGATCCTCAGCACCGATGTCGCCCGCCTCCGCAGCCCATTCGAGCCCGTGCGAATAGGCATAAGCGCCGACCGGATAGCTCGGCGACAGCCAGGCGAGCAGCGGTAGAAGTGTCACCAGCCTCTCCCAAAGGGAGAGGTCGAGTTGCGCGGTAGCGCAACCGGGTGAGGGGTGAGCCTTGTCCGGATGGGGCATAACCCCTCGCCCCGCTCGCTGCCGCGAGTCGGCCCTCTTCGTTCGGGAGAGGGATGGCGTTCAGTGCGCATGGCCATGGCCGTCGTCATAGGCGCCGCGCTCGGGGCGGAACGGGCGCGTGACGGGGGTCGCGGTGGCGCCGAGCCCGCGCACCATCTCGCTCAGCACGTGATCCTCGGCAATGTAGACCGCGTCTTCGGCGATCTCCGCCGGCACGTGGCGGTTGCCGAGATGCCAGAT
>DASQLE010000530.1:0-2596 GCA_035630175.1 Beijerinckiaceae bacterium | reverse complement strand
CGCCGACAAGGCCGTTCCGCTGGCGCTCATCGTCACCGAGCTCCTCAACAATTCCATCGAGCACGGCTTTGCCGGCCGCGAGACCGGCGATCTGCGCATGGCCCTCGAGCGTGCGGGCGACGAGGCGATCGTGCTCACGGTCCAGGACAACGGCCATGGGCTGCCCGCCGGCTTCGACCCGAGGCAGGGCAAGAGCCTCGGCCTGCGCATCGTGCAATCGCTGGCGCAGCAGATCGGCGCACGATTGGAGATGTTCAGCGACGAGGGCACCACCTGCCGGCTGACATTCGTCCCGTGACCGGTGCCTTCTCGCGTCATGGTCGGCCGGTGAGCCGACCATCTCGCTGTCGCGAGATCCTCGGGTCAAGCCAGAGGATGACGCAGCGCAAGCCCAAGGGACGACGTCGCGTAGCTACCGCGAATAGAACTCGATCACGAGGTTCGGCTCCATCTGCACCGGATAGGGCACCTCGCCCAAGGCCGGAACGCGCGCCATGCGCGCCGTCATCTTGGTGTGATCGACCTCGATATAGTCCGGCACGTCGCGCTCGGCGAGCTGGGTGGCGACGACCACGAGCTCGAGCTGCTTCGAGGCGTCCTTCAATTCGATGCTGTCGCCCGGCTTGACGAGATAGCTCGGGATCGTCACCCGGCGGCCGTTCACCTTGACGTGCCCGTGGCTCACGAACTGGCGCGCCGCGAAGGGCGTCGGCACGAACTTCGCCCGGTAGATGACGGCGTCGAGGCGGCGCTCGAGAAGCCCGATCAGGTTCTCACCGGAATCGCCTTTCAGGCGGATCGCCTCGGCGTAGTAACGCCGGAACTGCTTCTCGGTGATGTTGGCGTAGTAGCCCTTGAGCTTCTGCTTGGCGCGCAGTTGCGTGCCGAAGTCGCTCATCTTGCCCTTGCGGCGCTGGCCGTGTTGGCCGGGGCCGTATTCGCGGCGGTTGACGGGGCTCTTCGGGCGGCCCCAGATGTTCTGGCCCATGCGGCGATCGAGCTTATGCTTCGCCGTGACTCGTTTTGACATCGCGTATCCTCTGCATGTCTTGAGATCACGCGGCCTTTTGACGGACTCGTCAAAAGCCGACAACGTGATCGATTCTAAAATGCAGAGCATGCTTGGCGCGATAAACCGGTTTCCCTTTATCGCAGCATGCTCGGCTTGAGGAACGCGCCCTCCTCTTCCCTCGTCGGGACGACAGCCCCGGACTGGCCGGAGCGCGGGTGCGTAAAAAAGCACGCGCGGCCGAAGGACCGCGCGAGCCGCCGGTGCTTAGTCGGTCAGGCCTGCGGTGTCAACGTCGCCGCGAGCGGAGCCGGCTCGTGCGCGATCCCGGATAGGCCGCGCTCCGCGAGGGCGAGGCGCAGCCGCGGGCCGATCGTCGTGCCGTTCGTGAATACGGCCAGGGAGGCGCCGTCGCGGGCGCTGCGGCCGGCGAGCGCGTCGCCGAGGAGTTGCACCACCCGGCGCGCCACCGCCGGCGCCGGGTCGATCCAGGTCACCGGCCACGGGGCGAGGCGCTGGAAGCGCGGCAGCAGCAAGGGGTAATGCGTGCAGCCGAGCGCCACCACGTCCGTGCGAGCCGCTCCGGCCTCGACGAAAGCCGGCGCGATTTCGGCCAGCACGTCATCGTCGCTGACCGGCTCGCCGCAGAGCTCGGCGGTGGCGAGTTCGGCGAGGCGCGGCGAGCCGACCAGGGTCACCCGGCACTCGCCTGCATGCGCGTCGACCAGGGATTTCGTGTAGGCCCGCGCGACCGTGCCGGGGGTGGCGAGCACGCTGATCAGCCGCGAGCGCGACAGGGCGGCGGCCGGCTTGATGGGCGGCACGGTGCCCACGAACGGGACGTCGAAATGCGCGCGCAGGTGCGGCAGGACGACGTTGACCGTGGACGCCGTGTTGCAGGCGACAACGACGAGGTCGGGCCCGTGGCGGGCGATAAGGCGCCCCATGAGGGCGGTGACGCGCTCGGCGAGATCCGCCTCGGCAAAGCGCCCATAGGGGAAGCCGGCATTGTCGGCCACGTAGATGTAGCGGGCGTCCGGGCGCGCCTTGGCGATCTCGGCATGGACCGTCAGGCCGCCGAGGCCGGAGTCAAAGACGAGGATGGTCGGAGCGCGCGGGGGCATCGTGACCGGGGCGTAAACGGTTCCGGCGAGAAGGTCGACACGCATGAGCTTATGGACCGGCGGGGCGTCCGGGCCAAGAAACCACGGTCAGGCTTAACGACCGGTGTCCGAACCAGCGCAAACAACCCTCCCCTGGAGGGGGAGGGTCGACGCCGCCCAGCGGCAACGGGACGGGGTGACACCGCTTCCGCCTCACCCTGAACGGGTGTCACCCGCCCCGGACCTCTGGTCCGACCCTCCCTCTCCGGAGGAGGGGCATGCCCATCACGGGCGTTTGCGCGGCGCAGGCGTCTTGTCCGGCTCGGGATCGACTTTCGCGGGAGCGGGCGCCTCGGCCCTCGGGGCATCGGCCACGCCGAGACGCTTCACCGGCCAGCCGTCGCTCCAGCGGCCCATATCCGTGAGGTTCGGGTCATTGCGGAGGGCCTGCGCGTCGCGGCCGGCGAAGGCGGCCGCGGCGGCC
>DASQLE010000529.1:0-3118 GCA_035630175.1 Beijerinckiaceae bacterium | reverse complement strand
AGGAGATCCCGGCAAGCTATCATCTCGCCGTCGTCTGCGACGATGCGCTGCAAGGCGTGACCCATGTGGTGCGCGGCCGCGATCTTGAAGCCGCCACTGATCTGCACGTGCTTCTGCAAAAGCTGCTGGCGTTGCCGAGCCCTGTCTATCACCACCACGCGCTGATCCGCGACGTCGGCGGCGACAAGCTCGCCAAGAGCGCCTCGTCCGAGTCGCTCGCGGCCCTGCGGGAGCGTGGCGCGAACCCGGCGCAGCTGCGCGCGGCGCTTGGCCTTTCAGAAATCTCGGGATGCGAGAAGCAACTCCCTTAATTGAGCATGATGTGTGACCGAAAAGCGGGTGCCACTTTTCGGCATCATGCTCTAACGCGAGGCTTCGGCGCGCGCGTCGCGCTGGGCGAACCGGTTCTGCCCGCCGGCCCTTTGCAGCAGGGTCTCGACTTGCTCGCGCTGGCGCTTGAAATCGGCCAGCATCCGTCCCTCGAGCTCGCGGCCGCGCGGCACGCGGATCTTCATGGGATCGACGAAGTGCCCGTTGACGATCACCTCGTAGTGCAGGTGCGGCCCGGTCGACAGGCCGGTCGAGCCGACATAGCCGATGAGCTGACCTTGGCGGACGCGGGCGCCGGTAGCGATGCCGCGCGCGAAGGCGGATTGGTGCGAATAGGCCGTGACGTAGCCGTTGGCGTGCTGGACTTCGACGCGGCGGCCGTAGCCCGAATCCCATTCCGCCTTGATGACGGTGCCGTTGCCGGCCGCCATGATGGGTGTGCCGATGCGGTTCGACCAGTCGACGCCCGTATGCATCTTGGAGTAGCCGAGGATCGGGTGCCGGCGGTAGCCGAAGCCGGAGCGCAGCTGCCCGTCGGCGATCGGCTTGCGGATCAGGAATTTCTTGAGGGAGCGGCCGGCTTCGTCGAAATAGTCGACTGTCCCATCGTCAGGAGCCTGGAAGCGGAAGACGCGGCGCACCTCGCCGGCCAGGGTCAGGGCCGCATACAGGATTTCGGGGCGGTCGCCGCCGTCCTCGTCGAGCGTGTAGAACAGCTCGAAATTGTCGCCGGACGTGACGCGGCGCTGGAAATCCACGTCGTAGCCGAAGATGCGGATCAGCTCTTCGACGGTCGGTCGCGGCAGGTCGTGCTTGAGCGCGGTCTCGTAGAGGCTGTTGTAGAGGCGCACGCCGCCGCCCTCGTCATCCTCCTCGTCCTCGCCGACGGTCCGGTTGGCGGTGCGCGGCGCGGTCTCGTCGGTCGGCGGCGCGACGGACACGAACAGGCCGCGGTCATTGACCGCCGCGATGCCCTCGATGCCGCGCTCGCTGTAGAGAATCACGCGCACGACCTGGCGGCCGTCCGCCGGCCGGGCGCCCGGCCCGAGCAGGATGCGGAGCTGCTGCACCTCGCCGAGGGCGGCGATCTTGGCTCGGCCGATCGCCGCCACGATGCCCCCGATCTGATCCGGATTGGCGCCGTTCGCACGCAGCACGATCTCGATCGGCTCACCCTTGCGGATGGGAACGTCGCGCTCCTCGAACAGCGGCTCGGCGCTGCGCGGCTCGATCTTGGCGAGGCTGGTGACGTTCTCGGGGACGACACGTACCTCGATCGAGCTGAAGGGCGCATCGAGCGGGCGGCCCGCGGCCAGCGGGTCGTTCATCCCGGCCGGCTGGCTGAGGATGCGCGACAGCATGAGCTGCGCCGGCATCGACACGCGACGCCCGACATCGCTGGCGAGCCGCCGCTCCTCCTCGATCTGGGCGAGGACGTCGGCATCGGAGAGCGTCGGCCCGTTGATCGCCATGGCGAGGCTCGAGAGGTCGCGCTTGACCACCGAGACGTCGGCATCGGCGACCGCGGCGGGCGGCTCGGCGAAGCGCTCGCCCTGCGCTTCGGCGAACAGGCGCAGCGGGTTGAACGGGGGAATGTCGGCCGCGTAGGCGCCGCTCGTCAGGGACAGGTTGGTGGCGATGCGCACGAAGGGCCGCACCCGAATCGCCTCGCGGTCGCCGTTGCGGACCGTCATCGGCGCCCGGAACGTCTGCTTGGCGAGGGCCATCACCTCCGAGCGCACCAGCTTGTCGCCCTTGCGAGCAAGGTTCAGCCCGCGCTCCTCGCCGGGCATGGGGCGCGACGCGCCCGGCACGGCGCGCTCGGCGACCGCCGCGAAGGTCATCTCGCCGTCATGCGAGACGAAGATCGCCGCGCCGATCAGGGCCGCGCCGGTGACACCGGTGAGCACGCTGGCACCGAGCCAGCGCAGGCTCACCCCGCGGCGGTCCACATCGGCCGCGCCTCCGGCCGGATCAAGCGGCGGTTCGTGGCCGAGATCAAAGGCGTGAAAGCCCCGCTCGAGGCCGTGGATGGCCTTCACTTGCGGACGGCTGGCGCTGGCGACGTATGTGCTCATCGATGATGGAACTGGAGGGACGGGTGCCGTCGCGGGTCCGGCCGTGACACGAGCATGCCGGGGACGGCGCGTCGAATCAATGTTTCCGGCGGAGAGTAGCATCTCCCGCCTTTGCCGTTCTCTCTCCCGCGCCTCTATGACCGTTCTGAGGCGGCCCGTGCGCCGCGCTCAGATGATTTGCCGGGGGTGCGTTTGCTCGTCTTACGCCGCATCGTGCCTGCAAGCCTTGAAGGGGAGGGCGGCGCACCCTAAGTGATGATAACGCCGGCGCGGCGACGGGCGTGAAGCTCGGCATCGCGGCGGCGCTGAACCCTGCCAAAAAAAGTCAGTTAAGCGTGTTGACAGGGTTTGGGGGCGGGTCTAAATACCACCCATCGACGCCGCCGCTGATGCGTGCCGGCGCCAACAGCTTCCTCAGTCTGCCGGGCTTTGTGCCCGACCTCGGTCGGGTCAAAATTCGTCGTCTGTGGAAGCCGCATCATTCGATGCTGCTCTTTGACAAGTGAAGACGAGAAAGAGAAACGTGGACGGCGGAGTCCTTGCGGACCCCGGGATCCTCGGATCCCGACGGTCATAAGAGACTTCGGCGGTACTACGTTTTGGAGCTCACAGAGACAGTGGAAACGCTGTTCTCGTGTGCAGACTCCGTCAATTACGTAGTGACCAGCCGAGATCAAATCTCTTCAACTTGAGAGTTTGATCCTGGCTCA
>DASQLE010000528.1:0-4804 GCA_035630175.1 Beijerinckiaceae bacterium | reverse complement strand
ACGCCGACCTATGTCAGCATCGACTTCGAGAGGGGCGACCCGGTCGCCATCGACGGCGAGAGATTGTCGCCGGCGACGCTGCTCACGCGCCTCAACGAGCTCGGCCGCGCCAACGGCATCGGCCGCCTCGACCTCGTCGAGAACCGCTTCGTCGGCATGAAGAGCCGCGGCATGTACGAGACGCCGGGCGGCACGATCCTGCTTGCCGCTCATCGCGGCATCGAATCGATCACCCTGGATCGCGGTGCGGCGCATCTCAAGGACGAGCTGATGCCGCGCTACGCGGAGCTCATCTATAACGGCTTCTGGTTCACGCCCGAGCGCGAGATGCTGCAGGCGCTGATCGACAAGAGCCAGGAAATGGTCACCGGCTCCGTGCGCCTGAAGCTCTACAAGGGCGGCGCCTGGGTCGTCGGCCGGAGCAGCCCGAACTCCCTCTACGACCAGGAGCTCGTCACCTTCGAGGAAGGCGCCGTCGCCTACGACCACCGCGACGCCGCCGGCTTTATCCGCCTCAACGCCCTCCGGCTGCGCACCCTCGCGCAGCGCAAGAAGAAGCTCGGCCTGTGAGGCTCAAGCGGTGAGCTTCAGCCGCAAGCGGTGGCGATCGTAGGGCTCGGAACGCCCGGCCAAGGTTGCGGGTTGAATCGGCGGGAGGATGCCATGAGAACGATTGCAAGGTTTGTCGCCGCGGCCTGCGTCTTCGGCGCCTGCCTGGAAGCCGCCGAGGCTCGTTGTTCCGACGCCCCCCGCGCCGGGGTGGATTGGACCGGCTGCGCCAAGCCGCAATTGATGCTGTCCAACGATGATCTCTCGGGAGCCGTTTTCACGAAGGCGAACGTCAGCTCGACCGATTTCGCACGCTCGAAGCTCGCCGGCGCGAAGCTCGTCGAGGCCGATGTCAGCTTCGCGAAATTCGAGGGCGCCGACCTGTCCGCGGTCGACCTGACCAAGGCGGTCGGCTGGCGGGTCGATTTCGGGCGCGCCAACCTCGACAAGGCCAATTTCCACATGGCTCAGATGAGCCGGTCGAATTTCGCGGGAGCCAGGCTGGCCGGCGCGAACCTGTCCAAGTCCGAGATGAACCGGTCCGACTTCACCGGCGCCGACCTCACCGGCGTCGACCTGTCGAAGGCGGAGCTGGCCCGCGTCGTGTTCGCGGACGCCAAGCTCGCCGGCGGCAATTTCAGCTTCGCCAACCTCGCCCGCGCCCGCCTCAACGGGCTCGACCTCGGCGCGGCCAACCTCACCGGCGCCTACCTGTTGCTGACCCAGTTCACGGGCGCCAACCTCAGCCGCGCCACCGGCCTCACGCAAGCGCAGCTCGATCTCGCCTGCGGCAGCGCCGAGACCAAGCTGCCCGCCGGGCTGGCGCGGCCCAAAAGTTGGCCTTGCGCCGACGAGGAGGAATGAGCGCTGCCGCTTAAGCGCTCGTTAACCGTAGGACGGCTCATGCCGAACGGCCTATTCCGCTTGGCTAAAATGCGCGGCTTCGCGGGAAGATCATAGCAGGGTGGCCTGTGGCCTCCTGGCGCGAGTTAGCCAGAGACACATTCATGCCGTCGCCTTTGCCCCACGCCACCTTCGAAAGCATGATCCGGCGAAAGCCCGATTACGGCCACATCCCGGTCCTGCTCGTCGATGACGAGCCTGCGGCGCTCGATCTGTGCAAGAGGCTGCTGGAGCGCCTCTGCTTCCGGGATATCACGCCGGCCGCCGACGGAATGGGCGCGCTCAGCATGCTGAAGGAGCGGAAGTTCGGGGTCGTCATCTCGGACTGGAACATGCCCAAGATGTCGGGTCTCGAACTGGTCCGCCGCATCCGAGCCGACGAGAAGCTGGCAAGAACGCCGTTCCTGATGACCTCCGTCGACGGAGCCGTGGCTCGGGCGAGAGTCGCACTCGAGGCCGGCGTGAATGCCTTCCTGATCAAGCCGTTCGGCGAGGCCGCCCTCAGGGCCAAGCTGCACGAGGTGCTCGGGCCGAGCGGCATGCGCTCCGCCGCCTGATCCGGCGCGCCCCGCGCCGTCCACGGTATCGTCCCTATCGGCTCTCCCCAGCCGGCTCGTGGCCCGTCTCCACCTGCCCGCGCCGCTGCAATTGCAGGGCGACGAACCAGCACAAGGAGGCCCAGGCGGCGCCGACGCACCAACCCGCCAGGACGTCGCTCGGCCAGTGCACGCCGAGATAGACGCGGCTCGCGCCGACCAGGACCGTCAAGATCAAGGCAAGGCCGAGGAGGAACGCCTTCAGCCGCCGG
This sequence comes from Beijerinckiaceae bacterium, assembly GCA_035630175.1. GTDB lineage: Bacteria > Pseudomonadota > Alphaproteobacteria > Rhizobiales > Beijerinckiaceae > JAJKJG01. Next base: position 2,544 of record DASQLE010000528.1, on the reverse strand, counting down.
TTGGGCTGCACCCGCGCCAGCAAGGCGCCTAGCGTCAGGTAGGTGACGGCCGAGAGCATCGCGTGGCCGCTCGGAAAGCTCGCCGTGTAGACGCGGGCCGCGTGCGGAACGAGATCGGGCCGAGGCCGCTCGAAGCCGAGCTTGAGCAAGGTCGAGAGCAGCATGCCGCCGCCGACCGCCGCCGCGAGGAGGAGCGCCGCATGGGCTTTGCCCGTCATCAGAAGGTAGAGCAGCGTCGCCAGGGTGACGAACGTCAGGATGGCGTTGCCGCCGAGCGCCGTGATGTCGCGCCCGACTTCCTCGACCCAGGACGGCCCGAGCGGGTCGGCGAGGTTGGCACCGTCGCGCAGGGCCAGCAGGATCGCCCGGTCGAACGCGTGGGTATCGCCTTCCATCACCGCGTCGGCGATTTCAACGAAGGCCCATGCGAACAGGCTCAGGGCGGCGAGCGACAGGAGCGGCACCGCCTCGTTCAGCCGCAAACGCAGCCAAAGCTGCTTGCCGCGATCGAGAAAAGGTCTGGCTTTGGTCAGCGCCAACATGTCGTGCCTATCGAGGAGCCGCTCAGCATGATGCCGAGCCTGCTCAACTTTTTAGAATCGATCACGTTCACGCGGTTTGAACGACTCGGTCAAAACGCGTCGTGATCGAAGGTGAACGGTCCAGCACGGCGTCAATACGACCGGCGTGAACGCTTCCTCAAGGGTTGGGCGGAAGAAATCGGCGATCTGGCGGGCATGGAGGGGCGCCGCGCAGGTGCGCTCGAAGGCGGCATCGATCGGCGCGAGATACGCCGCCGCCTCGGCTTTCGAGAGTGGGCCGATGGTCCGATACGGATCGAGGGCGAGCTTGGTGCCGGGGGCGGGCGGCAGCGCGAGGCGGGGCGAGAAATCGTCGACGAAGTTCAGCGTCGTGGCGTGCCGCAGCCCGCTTTCGAGGCCGAGGGCGCGCAACCGGCCGACCGCCTCATGGGCGAGCAGCGCGTTCGCCACGAAAGAGACGGGCGCACCATAGCTTTCGAGATGGAAGTCGAAGCCGCTGCGATAGGCTTCGTCGGCGAGCGGTCGGTGGTCGCGCCAGAGCCGCGCCGCGAGCTCCGCTGCGTCGAGCCGGCCCGGCGAGACGCGCAAGCCGGGGGCGAGCGCGTCCAACGCCGGATGCGAACGGTATTCACGCGCCGCATCGACGAGGCACCAGCCGCGGCGGAGCACCTGATCGGCGAACCAGCCGGCCGTAAGGAGGACGAGTCCGGCGGCGAGGGCGAGGCTCCAGTCGTTGCGCCGGCCCTCCGAGAACGATGCCGAAACGTGGACACCCCTTTCCGCAAGAACATCATGCTCAACTTCTTGGAATCGATCACGTTCATGGGTTTTGGTTGATTCAACCAAAACCCATCGTGATCTAGCCAGGCTCGGCGCGAAGGCGAGCGCGGAGAGGCCGACAAGGCCGGCGCCGCCGGTGCTCTGGCTCTCGGTCCACAGGGTCAGAAGGAGGCATGCGGCGGCGAGAACAGGCGTCTCGAGGGAGCGCCACGCTTCGCCGGCGGAGCCCGTCCGCGCCTCCCGGATGGCGGCCTGCAGCGGCGCGCGGGCGAGCGCCGCCATCAGGCCGACGGCGACGATGAGAACCAACGCGTGGCTCCACACGGCGCTCCGCAGATAGGCCGCGACGCCGCCGGCGTTGAGCCGCGCCATGGCGGCGAGGTCGCGCGCATAGGCGGAAACGAGACCGGTGGTCGCCTCGAGGGCGACCGCCGCGACGGCGAGCAGAAGGGCGGCGACCGCCGCCGCCCGCAGCCGGGCTGCCGAGAAAAGGCATGCGACAGCGATGAACGCGACGCCGGCGACGCCGTAGGTGACCTTGGTGAGCAGCATCGCCGCCACGAGGAAGGCGAACAGGGCGCCGTCGAGAGCGGGCGCGCACGGGCGCGTCAGGCCTGCCACGAAGGTGACGAACAGCAGCGCGGCGCCGTGACGGTTGTAGATGCCGTTGTGGTTGACCTCGCAGATTCCGGTCATCTCCTCCAGGTTGAAGGGCGCCAACGTGACGAGCGCGGCGATGCCGAGGAAGGCCAGCGCCGGCAGGGCGGCGCGGAGGCGCACGGCGACGATCCCGGCGGGGACCGCGACGAGCGCCCACATAAGGAGATTGACGGCGAACAGGTCGGGTCCGAGGACCGGCAGGCGGCGCGCCAGGGCAAAAAGCGCGAACACGAGCGGTCCGACGGGAGCCGAGAAGTCCACGTGCGGCATCTGTCCGAGCGCGATGCGGCCCGCGCCTTCGGCGAGAAAGACGTAGTCGGTGGTATAGAGCCCGACGGGCAAGATCCCGACCGCGTGCGAGAAGGCCAGCCCCATCGCGGCGGCCGCGGCGACCGCAGCCGGGATGACAACCTTTGCCGGGGTCTCCCTCCGGCTGCCGGTCGCCTGCCGGCCCGATACGCTGTCCATCGCGTCTCAGCGGTCCGTTCGGGCGGCCTGCGGCGGACTGGGCACGAGCCGAGGATCGCTCCCGCGCCCGCGGATCATCCGCACCGCACCGCCA
>DASQLE010000527.1:0-8404 GCA_035630175.1 Beijerinckiaceae bacterium | reverse complement strand
GTATCTCGCGCACGAGGTCGACGTGGAGCAGGCCGATCTCGAGGGCCGCGCCGGTCACCTGCACGCCGTCGGCGAGCTGGAAGCGCCGCTCGAAGCTGCGCGCCGCAATGCCCTGGTACAGGACTTCAGCCTTGCGGTCCTCGGCGACCTGCTTGTCGCCGCGGATCGTCAGCGCGTTCTCCTTCACCTCGATCGATAGATCGCCGTCGGTGAAGCCGGCCACCGCCACGGAGATCCGGTAGGCATTCTCGCCGGTGCGCTCGATATTGTAGGGTGGGTAACTGGGGGTGCTGTCGACGCTGACGAGCTGGTCGAGCATCGAGAACAGACGGTCGAAGCCGACCGTGTTGCGGTAAAGGGGAGCAAGATCGAACTGTCGCATGGCATATCCTCCTGTGAAGCGACATGCAGATGGCCCGCCCCGAGGGGGCCGGACCGGAAAAGTGCGCCGCCATTGGCCGGCGCACGACCAGAATCTAGGGTGCGGACGGCCCGCTTCAAGGCCCCTTGCATGCTAGCTCGTTACTTTTGAGCAATCCGCTCGGCTTATAAGGAAGCGATCTTTGCGGAAGGCTCTCGTGCAGCTGCTCCAAACCCCCGACAACCCTTTTCCGAGCAAGCCGACGGTCATGGAGGTCAAGGCCGGCGACGGCGTGTCCCTCAGGGTCGCCCATTGGCGCCCGACGGAGCGGCGGGTGCGCGGCACCGTCTGCATCCTGCAAGGCCGGGCCGAATTCATCGAGCGCTATTTCGAGACGATCATCGACCTGCGCCGGCGCGGCTTCGCGGTGGTGGCCTTCGACTGGCGCGGGCAGGGCGGCTCGGGACGCGAGATCGACAACCCCAAGAAGGGCCACGTCCGGGACTTCTCCCGCTACCGGCTCGACCTCGAGGCGGTCCGGGCGCAGGTCCTCGAGCCGCTGATGCCGAAGCCTCACTTCGCCCTGGCCCACTCCATGGGCGGCGCCATCGCCCTGTGGGCCGCCCGGGAGGGCTGGCTGCCGTTCGAACGGCTCGTCGCCACCGCCCCGATGATCGAATTGTGCCTGGTCCGGGTCACGCGCATGACGCGCACCAGCGCCCGGCTGCTGCGCTGGCTCGGCTTCGGCAAGAGCTTCATCCCGGGCGGCGGCGAGACGTCGCTCGCGACCAAGCCGTTCGAAGGCAACCGCCTGACGGGCGACGCGCGCCGCCATGCCCGCAACGCGGCGCTGGCGACGGCGATGGGGGAGGGGGCGATCGGCGACCCGACCATCGCCTGGACCGACGCCGCTTTCCGCCTGATGGGCCGCCTGCAGGATCCGCGTTTCGCGCTCGCCGTGCGCACGCCCACGCTCATCGTCGCGGCGGGCGCCGATCCGATCTGCGCGACGCCGGCCATCGAGCGCTTCGCGGCCCGCCTCAAAGCCGGGCACGCCATCGTGCTGCCCGGGTCGCGGCACGAGATCCTGATGGAGAACGACGTGATCCGGTCCGAATTCTGGGCCGCGTTCGATGCCTTCGTGCCGGGAACGCCGGACCCGTCCTGGTCGCGGTCAAACGTTGAGAAGGCCGAGCACGGTCTCATGGAGGCGGCGGTCGCCGGCGGCGACGACTGAGCCGCCCCCGCCCGCCGGTCCGCCGTCCCAGGCGGTGACCACCCCGCCGGCGCCCGTGATGATCGGGATCAGGGCGACGATGTCGTGCGGCTTGAGGTCTGTTTCGATAACGACGTCGATGTGGCCGGCCGCCAGCATGCAATAGGCGTAGCAATCGCAACCGTAGCGCGCGATCTTGGCCTCGCGCTCGACACGCTCGTAGGCGGTGAGGGCGGCGCCGTCGAACAGGCGCGGGCTCGTCGTCGAGATGATGGCGTCCCCGAGCGAGCGACAGCGCCGGGTCATGAGCTTGCGCTCCCCTTGCGGGCCGCGATAGGCGGCGCTGCCGCCGTCGCCAAAGAAACGCTCGCCGGTGAACGGCTGATGCATGAGGCCGTAAGCCGGAGCGCGGTTGCGCATCAGGCCGATCAAGGTGCCCCAGACGGGCAGGCCGGCCATGAAGGCGCGCGTCCCGTCGATCGGATCGAGCACCCAGATGTATTCGGCGTCGGTCTGCTCGTCGCCGAACTCCTCGCCGATGATGCCGTGCGTCGGAAAGGTGCGCCGGATCAGCTGCCGCATGGCGGCCTCGCCAGCCCGGTCGGCTTCGGTTACAGGGTCGAACGTCGCGCCGCCGGACTTGTCCCGGATCGAAAACCCCGAGCGGAAGAATGGCAGGATCGCCTGGCCGGACAGGTTGGCCAGCTCGTTGACGAATTGCGCGAAATCGATGAGCCCCATGTCGCTCCGTTTCCGGCCGGCCGCCCCTTCGCCGGGTCGGGGCGGTCTATCAGCAGCGCGGCCGAGCGCAAAGGGGTTCCGGGACAGCTACCGGGAGGAACGCTCTTGAACCACAAGCCGCCGCGCGCCGGTAGCGTCGCAGTGCTGGTCGCGGCGCTGGTGGCGATCTACAATGTCAGCCAGTTCCTGCGCAATTCGGTCGGCGTCATCGCCAACGACCTCGCGCGCGAGCTTGAGCTGTCGGCGACCGAGCTCGGGCTGCTTTCGAGCGCGTTCTTCCTGGCCTTCGCAGCCGCGCAGATCCCCGTCGGCATCGCCATCGACCGCTACGGCCCGAAGCGCACCATGCTCGCCAGCGCCGTGATCTGCATCGCCGGGACGGCGCTTTTCGCCAGGGCCGAGACCGGCGCCGCGCTGATCGCCGCGCGCGCGCTCATGGGTCTCGGCTGCTCGACCTTCTTCATGGCTCCGCTCGCCCTCTACGCGCGCCGCTTCCCGCCCGAGCGGTTCGCGTTTCTGACGAGCGTGCAGCTCGGGCTCGGCAGTCTCGGGACGCTGATTGCCACAGCGCCGTTGGCGAGCGCGGCGGCAGCCTTCGGCTGGCGCACCGCGTTCGGCCTCGTGGCGGTGCTGACGGCGGCGGTCGCGCTCGCGGTCCTGGTTCTCGTTCCCGAGACGAGATCGCCCGCCTCGCCGGACGAGACGGCGCCTACCGCGGCGCGGCCTCGCGAGAGCTGGGCCGAGACCTTCCGTGGCGTCGCCACCGCGTTCCGCGTGCCCTCGTTCTGGCCCGTGTTCCTGGCGCATGCGACCTCGTATTCGTCCTTCGCCACGGTGGTCGGCTTGTGGGCCGGTCCGTGGTTGTCGGACGCGCACGGCGCCGATCTGACCATGCGCGGACGCGTCTTGCTGGTCGGAGCGATAGCGCAGGTCGCCGGTGTGTTCGCGTGGGGCTATGCCGACCGCTTCTTCCGCAGCTACCGGCGCTCCGTGCTCCTCGCCGCCTCGAGCGCGGCCATCCTCCTGATCGTCGCCGCGATCGTTCCGTTCACGCTGGTCGGAGCGACCGTCTGGCTTGCCTTGTTCGGGTTCGCCGTGGCCTACGGGCCGATCGTGACGGCGCACGGCAAATCGCTGTTCCCGCCCGCCCTCACCGGACGCGGCATCACCCTCATGAACATGGGCACCATGGGCGGCGTCTTTCTTCTCCAGACCGGGACCGGGAGGCTGGTGGACATGTTCGGCGCCGGCCAGGACGGCCATTACCCGCCGGAAGCCTATCAAGCCGTGTTTCTGGTGCTGGCCGTGGCCCTGGGGGCCTCGCTCATTCCCTACACGCGGGCGGTCGATCCCCACCCGAGTAAGCCGCATGGGAGTCATGCAAAAAGATAGGTCAATGGCCCTTGCCTTTTGTGCAATGCGGCGTATATGTTGCATTGCGATATGGGGATGAGAGTCCCTGTATCGCTTGCCCTCCTTGGGCGTTTCCTCCCTAGACTTGGCCGCACCTCGTGTGCGGCCTTTTTTTCTTTGGCGGCACTCTTATTCGGCTGCCATGCGCCGGGGCAGGAGGTGGTCCCCAATCTCCGCCATGACGGCCCCGAACGCGTCGGTGAGGTCGCCGGCAAGGGCCGTGAAGCTCGGCTTCCTGGCGAAGCTGCGCTCGTCCATGTAGAGGGCCCGGTTGATCTCGATCTGAAGGGCGTGGTGGCCGAGGGCCGGTTCGCCGTAATGCTCGGTGATGAAGCCGCCTGCATACGGCTTGTTGCGCACCACCGAATAACCGCGGGCCCGCAAGGTGATCTCGACGAGGTCGGCGAGGAGCCCGTCGCAGCTCGTGCCGTAGCGATCGCCGAGGACCACGTCAGCCTTGACGCCGTCCTCCCGATGCAGGCTGGTCGAGGGCATCGAGTGGCAGTCGATGAGGGCCGCGTAGCCGAACGAGCGCGCCGTGCGCAGCACCAGCTGCCGCAGGGTTCCGTGGTAGGGCTTGTAGAGCCATTCGATGCGCCGCAGCGCCTCTTCGGTGGCAAGGTGCCCGCGATAGATGTCCTGACCGTCGGCGACGATGCGCGGGATGGTGCCGAGGCCGCCGGCGACGCGCATCGAGCGGGTGTTGGCGAAGGCCGGCAGGCGCGCGTCGAACATGCGCGGGTCGAGCTCGTAGGGCTCGCGGTTGACGTCGAGATAGGCGCGCGGGAAGCGCGCCACCATGAGGGGCGCCCCGAGCCCGACCACCCCGGAGAACAGCCCGTCGACATAGGCGTCCTCGGACCGGCGCAGGGCCAACGCGTCGAGGCGCGACGCCGTCAGGAACGCGGCCGGGTAAACCGCACCCGCGTGGGGCGCATTGAAGATGAACGGGACGGTATGGCGCGCCGGTTCGTGGACGATGAAGGGGGGCTCGAGCTCGGGGTCGGTCACGGAACGCATGTCGGAAGGAATGGCTCTCAAGGGAACGGTCGGGCGAACGGCTGGTCTAATCTGGCTGTCCTCGCGGCGGCTGTAAATCGCCGCGATGACGATACCTCCCGGTCGGGTGGATCGGAGGCGCATGGACGCGGGCCCCCTCCGATCCGGCAAGGGGAGCCACGACCGTCCCTGCCGCGGATCCGGCTCGCCGGCGGGCTTTTCAGCCGCATGCTCGGAGATTGCCGTCCGGGGCAGAATCGTTTCACGCGATGTTTACCGTCTACCGCCTTTATGGGATGAACGCATCGCATGTTCATCGGGTTTGTTGGTCATGAAGATTCTCCTCGCCGAAGACGATAACGACATGCGCCGCTTCCTGGTGAAGGCGCTGCAGACCGCCGGCTACGAGGTGGCGTCGTTCGACAACGGCCTGTCGGCCTACAACCGACTGCGCGAGGAGCCGTTCGAGCTTCTCCTCACCGATATCGTCATGCCGGAGATGGACGGAATCGAGCTGGCCCGGCGCGCCACCGACCTCGACCCCGACATCAAGGTGATGTTCATCACGGGCTTCGCCGCCGTCGCCCTCAATCCCGATTCGAAGGCGCCGAAAGAGGCCAAGGTGCTGTCCAAGCCCTTCCACCTGCGCGACCTCGTCAACGAGGTCGAGAAGCTCCTCGCCGCCTGATCCCGGCGCTTGCGCGGCCCTGCCGGCGCGGCTATATCGCGCCTCATCTCGGCGGCTTCCTACGCCGCCTTGGGCGCGTAGCTCAGTGGGAGAGCACTACGTTGACATCGTAGGGGTCGCTGGTTCAATCCCAGCCGCGCCCACCATTTCCTGATCCCCGGCACCAAGCGCCTCAGCGGCGGTCGTCGTCCACAGCGTCGAGGCGCCCGGGCTGCCTGCCGTAACCAGGCCGAACACGTCCGACACGCATGGCCGAAGCCGATCCGAAACGCCGCGAGGCCGAAGAGATGGGCAAAGTCTTCGGCCGCATGCTCGCCGAGCAGACCATTGAGCTGTTCGGCGAGGCGATCACGGCCGAGGAGGCGGATGCAACCGCCAAGGTGCTGCGTTCGGAGATCGTGCGCGTCGGCGGCGAGATGATGGACGAGGGCATCGACGTGCCCCTCGTGATCGCGTGGGGCGAGGGCTGCGCGCAGGCGCTCCAAGAGCGTCTCGTCGAGCACGGCGGCCATCTCGTCGATCTCGCCAAGCGGCTCGCCCCCGAGCCGGGTGGTGTCGTCCCGCAATGACCGCGCCCGCGCGGGGCTGCGCCGGCACGTCGATCGGCGCGCCGGCGGCAGCGTGATCTACTGCGCCTTGATGCCGGCGTCCTTGATCACCTTGGCCCATTTGTCGATGTCGGCGCGCAGATATTTGTCGAACTCGGCCGGCGACATGACGAGAGTCTCGACGCCCTGCTTGGCCCAGGTATCCTTGACGTCCGGCCGGCTCAGGATCTTGTTGATCTCGGCGTTCAGCCTGTCGACGATCGGCTGCGGCGTTTCTTTCGGCGCCATGATCCCGAGCCAGATCGTGGCCTCGTAGCCCGGCACGCCTGCCTCGTCGATCGTCGGGACGTCGGGCAGGATGCTCGATCGCTTCTTGCCGGTGACGCCGAGCGCCTTGACCTGGCCGCCCTGCACGGTCGGGGCCATGGTCGAGATGGCGTCGATCATCATCTGCGTGTGCCCGCCGATGACGCTGGTGCGGGCCTCGCCGCTGGCCCGGTGCGGCACGTGCACGATGTCGGTGCCGCTCATGGCTTTGAACAATTCGCCGGCCATGTGATAGGGCGTGCCCTGTCCGGACGAAGCGTAGTTGAGCGCGCCAGGCTTCCCCTTGGCGACGGCGAGGAAGTCCTTCAGGTCCTTGGCCGGAACGGACGGGTTGATGACCATCAGGAGGTCGGAATAATTGACCGGCGCCACCGGTACGAGATCGCGCATCAGCTGGTACGGGCGGTTGGCGACCAGCGTCTCGTTGACCGTGTGGGTGTTCGACATCATCAGGAGCGTGTGGCCGTCGGGCGCCGCCTTGACGACCGCGTCGGTGCCGATGATGGCGCCCGCGCCCGGGCGGTTCTCGATCACGAAGGGTCGCTTCAGCGCCTCCGACAGATGCTGGCCGACGGCGCGGGCATAGACGTCGGCCGGGCCGCCGGCGCCGAACGGCACGATGATGGTCACGTTGCGGCTGGGGTAATCCTGCGCAGCCGATGGCGCAGCGAGGCAGAGGGCAACGGCAAGGACGAGGCCAAGCCTCTTCAAGGACGACATAAGCGTTTCCTCCGAATGGTCCGGCCGCGACAAGCCGGCGCAAGATCGCCGCCCCTTCGGGGCTCGCAAGGCTGCTTTAGCGCAGGCACGGTCCGGGCTCAAAGAGGGGCGGTCAAGGCCGGCGAGTTGACGGGCCGGCGGACGGCGGCAATGCTCCGCCCGGCCGGCGCGCCGCTGGGAGGGGAGGGGACGATGTGCACCGCAAGTCACGGCTCCGAGGATGGCGCGAGCGTCGCGACGATCGTGGTCGACGCGAGCGGCACGGCCGGGTCGGCCAGCCCCGATCTGATCGAGGACCTGGCGATCGCCAACCGCATTCTGTTCCAGCAGGGCGTGCTCGACGCGTTCGGCCATGTCAGCGTCCGCCACGACAAGCACGCGGATCGCTTTCTCCTGGCGCGCAACATGGCGCCCGGCCTCGTCTCCGCGGCCGACATCATCGAATACGATCTCGACAGCAACCCGCTCAACGCGGGCGGCCGCTCCGTCTATCTCGAGCGCTTCATTCACGGCGAAGTGTATCGGGCGCGGCCGGACGTGATCGCGGTCGTGCACAGCCACTCGCCGTCGGTGATCCCCTTTGGCATCGTCAAGAGCGTGCCGTTCCGCCCCGTCTTCCACATGGCCGCCTTCATCGGCGAGGCGGCGCCGATCTTCGAGATCCGCGACGTCGCCGGCGACGCGACCGACCTCCTGATCACCGACCGGCGCCTCGGCGCCGCGCTCGCCGAGACCTTGGGGGCCGGCACCGTCGCCCTCATGCGCGGGCACGGGGCGACGATCGTCGGCAAGAGCCTGATGGAGGTCGTGTTCCGGGCCGTCTACACGGAGGGCAACGCCCGCCTGCAGGCGGAAGCCATGCGCATCGGCCCCGTCACGTATCTGAGCGCCGGCGAGGCCAAGACCGCGACCGTGAATGTCGGCGGCCAGGCCCTCCGCGCCTGGAATCTCTGGCGCATGCAGGCCGAGGGCAAGTTGCCTTGAAGGGAGCGGTTGCGGGCCCAATCACCAGCGTCTGCTTGAGAGCGCCGATCGAAATACTTAGGATGCGAACGACCGATCGGAAGCGCGTGGTCGGCCCGGAGGACGATCCCGATGCATGCAGTCGTTGACGAGGCGACCGCCGCCAAGCGGCAGGAATTCTATGACCGGCTCGGGCCGCGCAACCTCGCGCCCTTATGGGAGGTGATGAAGGGGCTGATCCCGCGCGAGCCGAAGTCGAAATCGGTGCCGTTCCAATGGCGCTACGAGGAGATCAGGCCGCTGCTCCTGGAATCGGGCTCGCTCCTCACCGCCGAGGAGGCGGAGCGCCGCGTGCTGGTTCTCGAGAACCCGTCCTTCGTCGGCCAGTCGCGCACGACGAGCACATTGTATGCCGGCGTCCAGCTCAT
>DASQLE010000526.1:0-6272 GCA_035630175.1 Beijerinckiaceae bacterium | reverse complement strand
CGTCCCGTAGGGCGGCTTCATGTGCCCGACATAGGCGTAGCCGCGATTGTCGACGACGACCTGCCCGCCGCCGGGAATGTCGAGATGGCCGAGGCGCTGGACGTTGCGCGCGGTTTCGATCTGGCCGCCGTTTCGCATGCTTCCTCTCGAGTCATTCAGATCCCTCCCCTTCAAGGGGAGGGATGGCGTTAGATGCCGAGGGTCTTAAGCTGCGCTTCGGGATAACGGAAGCCCGTGCAGCGTCGGGCGGGAAGCCGCGCTCGAGCCTGGCGATCTCGTCCGCATGGAGCGCGGGGCGTCAACGAAGCGACTCCAGGCCGAGCTCGGCTGGTTGACAACCGGAGCCCCGGTCCGCTGGGTTCCGGCCACATGAGCCGGTTCTTTGCATGGCTGTTCACGGCGGCGTCGCTCGCCGTCGTGGCGGGTTTCGTCGTTGTCTCGCTCGGCCTCGTCGCCGTGCCGCCGAGCTACAATCCGTGGCGGCCGCTCGACGCGCGCGAGGCGCCGAACATCCTGACCCGCTTCAAGCTCGCTCGCCTCGAGCGCAACCCGGACGAATGTGCGGGCGTGCTGAAGCGGACCGCTGTCGCGCAGACGCCGGTCCCCGACCAGACGACCGGCGACGGCTGCGGCTTCGAGGACGCCGTGCGCGTGGCGCGCTCCGGCGTCTCGTTCGGCTCCGATTTCGTCGCCACCTGCCCGCTGGCCGTCGCCTGGGCGCTGTTCGAGACGCACGCGCTGCAGCCGGCCGCGCGCCGGCATTTCGGCCAGGAGGTGGTGCGCGTCGTGCATCTCGGCAGCTATGCCTGCCGCAACGTCAATCACCGCGAGAGCGGCCGGCGCAGCGAGCATGCCACCGCCAACGCGCTCGACATCGCCGGCTTCGTGCTCGCCGACGGCGCCCGCATCACGCTGGCCGGGGACTGGAACGGCAGCCCTGCACGCTCCGACTTCCTGCGCGACGTGCGCAACGGCGCCTGCCATTTCTTCGACGTCGTGCTAAGCCCCGACTTCAACGAAGCGCACCGCGACCACTTCCATCTCGATATGGGCCGCTTCCGCACCTGCCGCTGAAAACCCTCTCCCTCCGGAAGAGGGCTACTAGGCCGCTTTGGCCTTCGGCTGCACCTCGGCCGAGTAATCCTCCATCAAGACCTTGGTCATGTTGCCGGGCTGGAAGCGGTATGGGCCGATCTCGGAAACGGGCGTCACCTCGGCGGCGGTGCCGGTGATGAAGCACTCGTTGAAGCCCTCGAGCTCGTCGGGGAGGATGCGCCGCTCCTGCACCTCGAAGCCGCGGCGGCGGGCGAGATCGATGACGGTCTGGCGCGTGAGGCCGGCGAGGAAGCAATCGGCGATCGGCGTGTGGATGGCGCCGTCGCGGATGAAGAACACGTTGGCGCCGGTGCATTCGGCGACGCGGCCCTGCCAATCGAGCATGAGTGCGTCCGCGTAGCCTTTGCGCTCGGCCTTGTGCTTGGAGATGGTGCAGATCATGTAGAGCCCGGCCGCTTTGGACGCGCAGGGCGCGGTCGCCGGATCCGGCCGGCGATACTCGGCCATGTCGAGGCGGATGCCCTTGAGGCGCTGCGCCGGATCGAAGTAGCTCGGCCATTCCCAGGCGGCGATCACGAGGTGGATGGTGTTGTTCTGGGCGGCGACGCCCATCATCTCGGAGCCGCGCCAGGCCACCGGGCGCACATAGGCGTCGCGCTGCCCGCTCCGGTCAACGACCAAGCGCTTGGCGGCGTCGATCTCGGCGACCGAATACGGGATCTCGAAATCGAGGAGCTCGGCCGATCGCTTGAGGCGCTCGGAGTGCTCGGTGCATTTGAAGATCTCGCCCCCGTAGGCCCGCTCGCCCTCGAACACGCACGAGCCGTAATGCAGCCCGTGCGAGAGGACGTGCAGCTTGGCGTCCGCCCACGGCACCAGCTGCCCGTCGTACCAGATCCAGCCGTCGCGTTGGTCGAAGGGCAGAACCGACATGGGCGATCCTCCTAGATCACGATGCGCTTTGATTGACTCAATCAAAGCGCATGAATGTGATCGATTCCAAGACGTTGAGCATGGACGGCCGGCCTCCTGCGCCGGCGCGGCACGAACCAGCTTCTTACGGGGCTTGACGGGTAACAATCGGGCTGAGATATGTCAACAAAGCTGACATAAACGGGTGCAAGGGTGGCGGAGTTCTCTCAAGCGGCCCTGGTCCGGCAAGCGGCAGGCGAGGACATCCTCGAGGAACAGCCGGCCTACGACCTGATCGAGCTGTTCTTCTTCGCCTATCGCGACTTCGTCGGCGATCCCGACCGCATCCTCGGCGATTACGGTTTCGGCCGCGCCCACCACCGCGTCCTGCATTTCGTCGACCGTCAGCCCGGCCTCACCATTGCGGAGCTCCTGGATATCCTGCGCATCACCAAGCAGAGCCTCAACCGCGTCCTCAAGGAGCTCGTCGAGAAGGGCTTCGTCGAGCAGCGGCCCGGCACCGCGGATCGCCGCCAGCGCCTTCTCTTCACCACGGCGCCGGGCCATTTGCTCGCCCGCCGTCTCGCCAAGCTGCAAACGCGGCGCATCATGCGCGCGCTGGCGGACGGCGACGACGACCTCAAGGACGCCGCGAGCCGCTTCCTGCTCGCCATGATCGACCCGGCCGATCGCGCCCATGTGGCCCGCATCGCTTGCGGTCTCGACGACCCGGCGCAAGGACCCGGCGCATGAGCGACTCGGCCCGGATCGACATCGCCGATCACGCCCACCATATCCTCGTCGTCGACGACGACCGGCGCCTGCGCGAGCTGCTCGCCCGGTTCCTGACCCAGAACGGCTACCGCGTCACCACGGCCGCCAGCGCCGCGGAGGCGCAGGCCATGAGCGAGAGCCTCGTCTTCGACGCCCTCGTGCTCGACGTGATGATGCCCGGCGAGAACGGCTTCGATTACGCCCGGCGCGTGCGCAGGGACTCGCAGGTGCCGATCCTGATGCTGACCGCCCAGGCCGACGCGGCCGACCGGGTGACCGGCCTCGAGATCGGCGCCGATGACTACCTCGCGAAACCCTTCGAGACGCGCGAGCTCATCCTGCGGCTCAGCAACATCTTGCGGCGCGCCTCGCGGATCCAGCCGACGGCGGCGCCGGCCCCCCTCGAGGCGATCCGCTTCGGGGCGTTCGTCTATCGCTTCGACCGCGGCGAGCTGCGCCGCGACGAGGACATCATCCGCATCACCGATCGCGAGCGCGAGATCCTCAACATCCTCGGCCACAGCGCCGGCGGCAACGTCGCCCGCGAGGATCTCGCCGGCGGCACCGGCGCCAACGAACGCACGGTCGACGTGCAGATCAACCGCCTGCGCCGCAAGATCGAAGTCGATCCCGCCAACCCGGTGTTCCTGCAGACGGTGCGCGGCGTCGGCTACCGCCTGCTCGTCGAGCAATGACGCCCGCTTCCACCCTCGTCACGCAACCGGGCCAGCTCTTCGGGCGCCTGGCGCGCTGGACGTCCGGGCTCATGCCGAAGGGGCTCTACGCCCGCTCCCTCATTATCATCATCGCGCCGGTCGTCCTGCTGCAATCGGTGATCGCCTACGTGTTCATGGAACGCCACTGGGAGCTGGTGACGCGGCGGCTGTCCTCGGCCGTGACCGCCGACATCGCCGCCCTTATCGACATCTACGAGATCTACCCGCAGGACGGCGAAGGCGAGACCCTGGCGCGCATCGCCGCCGACCGCCTCGGCCTCGACATCCAGATCTTGAAAGACAACGAGCTGCCGCCGCCCGGCCCGAAGCCGTTCTTCTCGCTGCTCGACGAAGCCCTCTCCGACGAGTTGCGCCGCCAGGTGGCGCGGCCGTTTTGGACCGACACGGTCGGGCGTTCGAACCTGATCGAGATCCGCGTCAAGCTGAACGAAGGCGTCATGCGGGTGATCGCGCGGCGCAGCCAGGCCTACGCGTCGAACTCGCATATCTTCCTGCTGTGGATGGCTGGAACCTCGCTCGTGCTGCTTGGCATCGCCATCCTGTTCCTGCGCAACCAGATCCGCCCGATCCTGCGCCTCGCCGAGGTGGCGGAAGGGTTCGGCAAGGGTCGCGACATCGAGTTCCGGCCGCGCGGCGCCCGCGAGGTGCGTCAGGCCGGCCACGCCTTCATGGAGATGAAGCGACGCATCGAGCGCGCCATCGAGCAGCGCACCACCATGCTGAACGGCGTCAGCCACGACCTGCGCACCATCCTGACGCGCTTCAAGCTGTCCCTCGCCATCGTCGAGCAGACGCCCGAGGTCGAGGCCCTCAAGAAAGACATCGACGAGATGAGCCGCATGCTCGAGGGCTATCTCGCCTTCGCGCGCGGCGATGCCGGCGAGCAGGCGGTGACGACGGACCTCCGCACCCTCCTGGCCGAGTTGCAGAGCGATGCCGAGCGGCAAGGCGATCCGACCTCGCTGGAGATCGTCGGCGATCCGATGGTGACGGTGCGGCCGGACGCCTTCCGCCGCATGCTGTTCAACCTCGTCTCCAATGCCTCCCGCCACGGCAAGCGGATCGCGCTCTCGGCCAACCACGAGACCCGCTGGCTCCTCATCAACGTCGACGACGACGGGCCGGGCATCCCGCCCGAGGCACGCGAAGACGTGTTCAAACCGTTCGTGCGTCTCGATGAAGCGCGCAACCAGGACGAGGGCGGCTCCGGCCTCGGCCTCGCCATCGCGCGCGACGTCGCCCGCTCGCATGGCGGCGACATCGTCCTCGGCGACAGCCCGCTCGGCGGATTGCGCGCCACGGTGCGCCTGCCGGCGTAACCTCCTCCCCGCACGCGGGGACAGGCAATATCTCAAAACAGCCGGCCGCCGATCGGCACGTCGCGCCCGGGGCCGATCAGCATCACCTCGCCGTCCGCGTCGGGCACGCCGAGGGTCAGCACCTCGGACATCAAGGGCCCGATCTGGCGCGGCGGGAAATTGACGACGGCGAGAACGAGGCGGCCCGGCAGATCCTCGAGCCGATGGTTCCTGGTGATCTGCGCCGAGGATTTCTTGATGCCGATCTCCGGCCCGAAATCGATGGTCAGCTTGAAGGCGGGCTTGCGCGCCTCCGGAAATGCCTCGGCCACAACGATGCGGCCGACGCGCACATCGACCTTGAGGAAATCGTCGAAGCCGATTTGCGGACTCGGCGCGTTCGTCGTCATGCGGCCCGCCGTCAGATCGCGGCGGCCGGGTCGTTCGCCTCGCCATCGTCGGGCCGGGTGCGGGCGCGTCGTCCTGCGCGGCGGCGGCTGTCGAGCAGGGCTTGGCCGATCGCCCGGAACGGCGCCGTCAGGCGTCGCATGTCTTCTGCCTGTTCCAGGACGCGCTCGCCGCGCCGGAGCTCGCGGTCGAGCCGCGCCATCGTGCGGGCGAGAACCGGATCGTTATCCTCGAACCAGGTCTCCATGGTGTTGGCGAGGACGATCACGGCGCCTTGCAGCTTGAGGAGCCCGAGCGGCCCCTCGGAGGAGATGCCGGCCGCCGCGAGCATGTAGCGCTGCGAGTTGAGCCCGGCTTGATTGAGCGCGGCGAGGGAGAGCGGATCGAAGCGCAGCGCCCAAACGATGCGCCGCAGCGCCGCCTTGTAGGGCGTCATGGCGTCGAGGCGCCGCATCATCACGTCGAAGACGCGCTCGCGCGCCGGCTCTCCGGCCAGATCGTCGCTCGCGCCGTCGAGGACCTTGCGGTCGATCATGCGCGTGAAGCCGCCGAGGATGGCGCCCTTCGAAGGGAACAGATCGCGCAGCTCGGAGAGGCTGACTCCCGCCTCCCGGGCGATGTCGACGAGCTCGATATCGTTCCAGGGCCGGTCGGCGGCGAGCCGCATGGTCGCCTCGACGACGGCCTCGCGGGGGGATGAGGAGGGCGGCGTTGGTCCGGACATGGCAAGCTCCGATGCTGTGGAGCTTATGTAATCCTTCGCATCGGTGTCCGAAACCGCCCGCGTTCGAGAGGCTTACGCCCCGCCTCGGCCGGAACACTAAAACGTGATCAACGTCAGAGGGTTGACCGCATCCTAGCCGGACAGTTCCCCGGCCCGCAGCTTGGCGGCCTGCACGGCCCTTTGCAGCAAGTCGGACAGGCCGGGCTTGGCCATGAGGACATCGAGGGCTGCGGCGGTGGTGCCCCCTGGCGAGGTCACGTCATGCCGCAACTTGCCGGGCGGCAGTTCGGTCTGCGCAAGCAATTCGCCCGCGCCGACGAGGGTGGCGCGCGCAAGCTGCGCCGAAAGCTCCTGCGGCAGCCC
>DASQLE010000525.1:0-2193 GCA_035630175.1 Beijerinckiaceae bacterium | reverse complement strand
CAGAAGCGGGTCTTCGTGCCGGTGAAGGCGTTGGCGAGCACGCCGCCATGATCCGCGGCAAGGTCGAAATAATCCATGGCGCGGGTGATGTAGAGATAGGAGTTGGGGTCGAAGCGGTCGACGAAGCTCAGGCCCTGATGGCGCAGATAGCTCTCCACCTGAAAGTCCGCGTCGAAGCCGAACGTCACCTTCTCGCGGTCCTGGAGATTGCGCCCGAACTTCCGATGCAGCGCCTCGTCGGAGAGATAGGTGATGTGCGCGGCCATGCGCGCAACGGCCAGGCCTTTGCGCGGGCTCTTGCCCTCGTCGATGTAGCGTCCCTGGCACCATTCCGGGTCGGCCATGACCGCCTGGCGGCCGACCTCGTGGAACGCGATGTTCTGCGAGGAGTGGCGCGCGGCACAGGCAATCGGCACGGCGGCGTAGACGCGGTCCTTGTAGGTCGCGGCCCATTCGAGCACCTGCATGCCGCCCATGGAGCCGCCGAGCACGCAAAGCAAGTCCGGGATGCCGAGATGGTCGATGAGGCGCGCCTGCGCGCGCACCATGTCGCGGATGGTGATGACGGGGAAGTCGAGGCCAAAGGGCCGCCCCGTCGCCGGGTTGGTGGAGGCGGGGCCGGTCGAGCCCATGCAGCCGCCGATCACGTTGGGGCAGATGACGAAATAGCGGTTGGTGTCGATTGGGCGCCCCGGGCCGACCATGGTCTCCCACCAACCCGGCTTGCCGGTGACGGGATGCGGGTTGGCGACGTGCTGGTCGCCGGTCAAAGCGTGGCAGACGAGGACCACATTAGACTTGGCCGCGTTCAGGGTGCCGTAGGTCTGGTAGGCCATTGAGAAAGGAGCGAGCTTGACGCCGCAGTCGAGCGGCAGCGGATCGTCAGCACCGAAATGGACGACCTCGCTCTGCGGGTTCGCGATTTGGGCGAGCCGGGCGGAAGGGCTCGCGAAAGCCTCCGTGCCGGGGTTCTCGTTCATCGTATTGGGACGCTCTCGGGCCTGTGCCGCCACCAGTATCCGGGAAATTATACAATTCGGGGTTAGCTAGGACCTCGGGGTCGAAAGTCAATGTTTTCTTTGCGTTGGCTCGGCCATTGGCCCTATGAGAGGCCGCATAGCAGACCAAGGAGTTCGGAAGATGGCCGCGCAACGTGGGCCGGTCCCGCGTCCCGGCGTCCTCGACATCGCGCCCTACGTTCCCGGCAGGAGCGCGCTTCAGGGCGACGCGCCGGTGATCAAGCTGTCGTCGAACGAGACGCCGTTCGGGCCGAGCCCGCGCGCGGTCGAGGCCTATCTCGCCGCGGCCGGCAGCCTGCCGCGCTACCCGGACGGCGCATCCACACCCTTGCGTGCGGCAATCGCCAACCTTTACGGTCTCGATCCATCCCACATCGTTTGCGGCGCGGGCTCGGACGAGCTCTTGAACCTGCTCGCCACGGCCTATCTCGGCCCGGGCGACGAGGCGATCTATACCGAGCACGGCTTCCTCGTTTACCGCATCGCCATCATGGCGCGGGGCGCGACCGCCGTCGTCGCGCCGGAACGCAATCTCACGGCGAACGTGGATGAGATCGTCGCGCGGGTCACGCCGAAGACGCGCATGGTGTTCATCGCCAACCCGAACAACCCGACGGGCACATACCTCCCGTTCGACGAGGTGAAGCGATTGCACGCGGCGCTGCCGCCGCATGTGCTGCTCGTGCTCGACGCGGCCTATGCCGAATATGTGCGCAAGAACGATTACGAGGCGGGCATCGAGCTTGTCGCCACGACGCCGAATACCGTGATGACGCGCACCTTCTCCAAGATCTACGGGCTGGCGTCGCTGCGGCTCGGCTGGGTTTATTGCCCGACCGCGGTGGCCGACGCCTTGAACCGCATTCGCGGCCCTTTCAATGTCTCCGGCCCGGCGATCGCGGCGGGCGTGGCCGCGCTCGAGGACCAGGCGCATGTTCACCACGCGGCGAACCACAACAATGAATGGCTGCCGCCGGTGACGGACGCGCTGCGTCGCATCGGCCTCGACGTGACGCCGAGCGCGGCCAATTTCGTGCTCATTCATTTTCCTGAAGGCGACGGCCGGAGTGCAGCTGCCGCTGACACCTTCCTGCACGAGCGGCGCATCATCCTCCGGCGCGTGGGCGAGTACGGGTTCCCCAACGCGCTGCGCATGAGCATCGGCACTAAGGAC
>DASQLE010000524.1:0-3469 GCA_035630175.1 Beijerinckiaceae bacterium | reverse complement strand
GAGCGTCCCGGTCAGCATCGGGAACGCCGTCGACGTCCACGCGAAGGCCGCGGCCCGGACGCGGTCCCAGCCCTGCTCCATCTTTACCACCATCATCTCGACCGCGATGATGGCGTCGTCGACGAGAAGGCCGAGCGCGATGATCAGGGCGCCGAGCGTGATGCGGTGCAGATCGAGCCCCATGATCCCCATCGCCAGGAAGGTGATGGCCAGCACCAGGGGCACCGACAGCGCGACCACGATCCCGGTGCGCCATCCGAGCGACAGGAAGCTGACCGCGAGGACGATGGCGAGCGCTTCGAGGAAGGAACGCTCGAATTCCGACACGGCGTGCTCGACGACGGCGGGCTGATCGGCGACCTGCTCGATCTCGATCCCGCGCGGCACCGCGGCCATGAACGCGCCGGTCGCCGCGGCGACGGCTTTGCCGAAGTCGAGGATGTTGAAGCCCTTCGCCATGACGACGCCGATGCCGAGCGCCGGCTTGCCGCGCTGGCGAACGAGATCGTCCGACGGATCCTCGAAGCCGCGCGTCACCGTGGCGATGTCGCCGAGGCGGAAGGTGCGCCCGTTCGCCTCGACAGGCGCGGCGGCGACGGCGGCGGCGCCGTCGAGCGCGCCGGTCACGCGCAAGGGAATGCGCTGGGCCGCCGTCTGCACCGTGCCGGCGGAGACCACCGCGTTTTGCTTCTGCAGCGAGTCGAACAGAGCTTGCGCCGGTACCCCGAGGGTCGCGAGCTTGGCGTGGCTGAACTCGACGAAGATCTTCTCGTCCTGCACGCCGTAGAGGTTCACCTTGACGACGCCCGGCACCTTGAGAAGGCGCTGGCGCAGGCCCTCGGCCACGGTCTTCAAGGCAGCGTAATCGGCGCCGTCGCCGGTGAGCATGTAGAGAACGGAATCGACGTCGCCGAACTCGTCATTGACGTTCGGGCCGATCAGGTCGCGCGGCAGCTCGCTGCGGACGTCGTCGATCTTCTTCCTGATCTGGTAGAAGAGATGCGGCACCTCGCTCGGCGGCGTGTTGTCCCGGAACGAGACCTGCATCGCCGTGAAGCCCGGCTTGGTATAGGTGTGGACCTTGTCGAAATAGGGCAGTTCCTGAAGCTTCTTCTCGATGCGATCGGCGACCTGATCCTGCATGTCCTTCGCCGTGGCGCCCGGCCACAACGCCGTGACGACCGCGAGCTTGATGGTGAAGTTCGGATCCTCCGATCGGCCGAGGCGCAGGAACGACAGGGTGCCCGCGGCTGCGACGGCGAGGATGAGAAACAGCATGAGCGCCGAGTGGCGGACGGCCCATGCCGACAGGTTGAAGCGCTTCATGCGTCCCTCCCGTCAGAAGCGAAGCGCTTCGACGACGCGGACCTTCTGGCCGGGATCGAGCTTCTGCACGCCGAGCGAGACGACGGGCGCGCCCTCGTCGACGCCGCTTGCGATCAAGACATCGCGGGCCTCGTAAGCGGCGACCGTGACGGGGCTGAGGACGAGCTGCCCGTCGGACGCGACGCGCCATACGGCCGGCCCGGCGCCGTCGTTGTAGAGGGCCGAAAGCGGCAGGCGCGCGACGCGAGCGTCCGCCGGGGCGCCGATCGTGACCGTCGCCGTCATGCCGAGCTGGGCGGCGTCGCCGGCTTCGGTCAGCGCGTAGCGGGCAAGGTACGTGCGGGTCGCCGCGTCGGCAGAGGGCGACAGCTCGCGCAAGCGCGCCGGGAGGCGACGGTCCGGGTCCGACCACAGCGCGACGCTCGCCGCCCCTTCGCGCACTTGCCCGACCAGGATCTCCGGGATGGCGACCACGGCGTCCTTCTCGCCGGTGCGCGCTAGGCGGACGGCCGCCTGGCCGATCGTCACGACCTGTCCGGGCTCGATCTGCGTCGCCGTGACGACGCCGTCGGCATCGGCGACAAGGGTCGCATAGGACAGGGCGTTGCGGGCCAGCGACAGGGCGCGTTCGCCGCGGATCAGGCGGCCGCGGGCTTCTTCCGCCGCCGCCTTCTGCCGATCGTGACCCGACGCCGTCGACCAGCCTTCGCTGCGCAGCGTCGCGATGCGCTTCAGCTCCGCCTCCGCCTGCGCCAGCGCGGCGCCGGCGGCCCTGATCTCGGCGTCGGCCTGCTCCTGCTGGAGCCGCAGGTCGGCTTCATCGAGGGTCGCGAGGGCCTGGCCGGCTTTGACCCGGTCGCCGACCTGCACCAGGCGGCGTGCCACCTTGCCGGCCACGCGGAAGCCGAGATCACTCTCGACCCGGGGACGGATGGTGCCGACGAACGACCGTTCCGGAACATGCGGGGCGAAGGCGACGCGCGTGACCAGTACCGGACGCTCCGGAGCTGGCTTCGCCTCGGTGGTCTTGTCCTGGCAGGCGGTGAGCGCCGAGGCCAGCATCAGCGCGGCTAAGGTGAAGTGCTTGCGCATCGTGAACCCTTGCCTATCGAGCCATATTGACTGATGAAAAATAATATTCGTCAGTAGTCACGACGTCAAGCCCCGTTAATCCTGAATTTATGCCCAAATGCCTCGGCCGGCAGGCCAGCCGCCGGCGGCGGCCCTCGCAAGACACACGAGGATCGGGCGCCACAAGAGCCCGCAAAAGCCCAGCCGTGCGGTCGTTCAGAACGAGACGCACGAGACACCGTCGACGCGCATGACGCTTTCCTGGGTGAAGCGCGTGCGATAGGCGGAGCGGATCGCCTCGATGTCGGTCTCGGTTCGGCTCGTCGGCTCGTGCCAGATGACGAGGATCTTGGACTGTTCCTTGGTCACCGACGGGTCCCGGCCGCGCCACTGGCCGGCGCCCTGCAGGACCGTGAGCCCTGACGGGAAGCGCGGCGTGACCTCCTCGTCCAAGAACCGCGCCCATTCCTCATCGCTGACCGAAGGGGCGTCCGGGCGCGACGTTCCGAACAGCATCTCGACGCGAGCCAGGGCTTTCGCCTGTCCGCGACAAGCCGGCGCGGCGAGCGTCGACCGCCCCCAACCGCGAGCATCGCCGATCGATAGGCCGCTGCCGAGGGTGCCCCATGCGAGCAGGCTCGCGAGCGTCAGCACCGCCGCGGTCGGCGCGCGTGTGAAAACGCTGCGTCGCCGAGGCGCCGCAGCTCGCGTGCAGCCGGTATTGCGAGCCGCTGGCGGTGAAACCGTCGTGGTGCTGACCGTGCGCATCGCTGCGTTGGCTCCACGCCCCCCACGCCCCCCACGCCCCCTTCGCCACGATGGCCGGATGGCGGCAGACGGAATGTGCGCTACCGCTCGCGGCGCGCGACCGCCGATTCCGTCGTTCCTCCGGAGGATGCTACAAGTCGGCGATGGCCCATCCTTCCGTCGCCGTAAACCCTCGTGACGCGCGGGATGGATCGGATTTCTACGACAGCCTGCCGCTCTTCACCCGCTTCACGCAGCTCACCGACCCGTCCATCTACACGCCCTTGCCGGAAGGCTGGGTGCTCGGCCTCGCCGACATCGTGCG
>DASQLE010000523.1:0-2819 GCA_035630175.1 Beijerinckiaceae bacterium | reverse complement strand
GGCCGCCGGCTTGCGCTTCTCCGGCCTTTCCCCCGATGGCCTCTTGCCGGAGATCGTCGAGGTCCCCGAGCATCCTTGGTTCGTCGGCGTCCAGTTTCACCCAGAATGGAAATCGCGGCCGTTCGAGCCGCACCCACTCTTTGCCTCCTTCATTGGCGCTGCGGTGGAGCAGTCGCGTCTCGTCTAACACCGATAGATTGCGCGGGAGGAGACGGCAGTGAGCGGCGGTTCGGTCAGCGCGATCCGCGGCACGCTCGTGTCTTTCAGCGACGACCCGTTTCTCGTCGATCCGGCGCAAGCCTTCCGCTACGAGGCGGATGGCTTGATTATCTGCCGCAACGGGCTGATCGAGGCGGTCGGACCGTACAGCGAATTGCGCGAGATGGTTCCGGCCGGCGCAACACGCGCCGACTATTCCGGCTGCATCATCGCGCCGGGCTTCATCGACATTCACACCCACTATGTGCAGAGCGAAATGATTGCGGCGCCGGGCAAGCAACTGCTTGGCTGGCTTGAGGACTATGTTTATCCGACGGAAGAGGGATTTGCCGACGAAGCGCACGGACGCCGCATCGCGTCATTCTTCCTCGACGCGCTGCTCCGCAACGGCACGACCACAGCCTGCATCTATTGCGCGACGTTTCCCCAATCGGCCGATGCGCTCTTCGTTGAGGCCGAGGCGCGCGGAATGCGCATCGCCGCCGGCCAATGCCTCATGGACCGCAACGCGCCGGCGCCGCTTCTCGACAGCGCGCAGTCGGGCTACGACGCTTCCAAGGCGCTGATCGGCAAATGGCACAACAAGGGGCGGCTGCTCTACGCCATTACGCCGCGTTGGGCCGGCGGCAGCACCCCGGCGCAGCTCGAAGCTGCCGGCGCGCTGTGGCGCGAGCATCCCGATCTTCTGCTGCAAACCCATATCGCCGAGAGCCGCGCCGAGATCGCGTTCGTGGCCGATCTGTTTCCGGAGCGCAGCGACTATCTCGACATTTACGACCATTACGGCCTCGTCGGCCGTCGCACCGTGCTCGGCCATGCCGTCTGGTTCTCGGAGTCGGAATTCGCGCGTTGCCACGAGCGTGACGCCAGCATCGCGCACTGCCCGACATCGAACGAGTTTCTTGGCAGCGGCCTGTTTCCACTGCGCAAAGCCAAGGACAGTTCGCGCCCGATCCATGTCGGGATCGGCACCGACATCGGCGCCGGCACCTCCTTCTCGGCGCTCGTCACCCTGAACGAGGCCTACAAGGTGGCGGCGCTCAACGCCGCGCCGATCACGGCACTGGAAGGCTTCTATCTCGCGACATTGGGCGGGGCCCGCGCTCTCGACTTGGAGGATCGCATCGGTTCGCTACGTGTCGGCCGCGAGGCTGACATTGTCGTGCTCGATCCTCAAGCCACGCCGCTTCTGTCATTCCGCGTCGCGCGTTCGCGCTCGATCGAGGAGACGTTGTTCGTGCTGATGACGCTTGGAG
The DNA here is from genome assembly GCA_035630175.1 of Beijerinckiaceae bacterium. GTDB lineage: Bacteria > Pseudomonadota > Alphaproteobacteria > Rhizobiales > Beijerinckiaceae > JAJKJG01. The sequence goes on along the minus strand of DASQLE010000523.1, from coordinate 1,344 downwards.
ATGACCGCGCCGTCCGCGCGACCTATGTAGCGGGACGGTTGGCGCATGAGGCGACCACAAGGAGCCATGATGTCGGACGCAATTCATAGAGGCGGCTGTGCCTGCGGCAAGATCCGCTTTGAGGCGAGGGGAGAGCCCTATCGGGTCGGGGTCTGTCATTGCCTGACCTGCCGCAAGGCCCATGGCGCGCCGTTCGGCTACTACGCCGTCTTCGACCCCGCCGCCGTTTCGCTCAAAGGCGACATGATCGAATTCGCAAGTTCGGGGAAAGGACGCCGTTACGCTTGCCGCACTTGCGGCTCCCCCGTCTCCGCGCATTACGGCCGCCCCGACGAGGTCTATCTCTATCCGGGCTCCTTCGACGAGCCCGGCCTGTTCGAACCAACTTACGAGCTCTGGACCTGCCGCCGCGAGCCTTGGCTTCCGGAGTTTGCCTCTGTCGTCAGCCGCTATGTGGAAGGCCGACCCGCTTGGCGCCGAACGGAAAAAGAGTGATCCCGCTTGTCCGGTTTCGCGTGTTGACGATGCCCCACCCGCGGCCCATGGTCCGCCCATGAACGAAGCCATGAAGCCGGCGCCGAGCGCCGTCGTCGAAGTCGGCGCGGCGCGATTCGGCAATGCTTTGCCGCTTGCACTGATGGCAGGGCCGTGTGTGCTGGAAAGCCGAGAGCACGCCCTCGAAACCGCCGCGGCGCTCAAGGAAATCACCGGACGCGTCGGCATCGGGCTTGTGTACAAATCATCCTTCGACAAGGCGAACCGGACGAGCGCCACGAGCGCCCGCGGCATCGGCCTCGAGGCAGCGCTGCCGATCTTCGCCGAGATTAAGGAGACGCTCGGCCTTCCCATCGTCACCGACGTGCATGAGCCCGACCAATGCGCCGCGGCCGCCGAGGTGGTGGACGTCTTGCAGATCCCCGCCTTTCTCTGCCGTCAAACCGATCTCCTCATTGCCGCCGCGCGCACGGGCAAGCCGGTCAATGTCAAGAAGGGGCAGTTCCTGGCGCCATGGGATATGGGCCATGTGGTGGCCAAAGTGGTATCCGCCGGCAACCCCCAGGTTCTTGTCACCGAACGCGGCGTCTCCTTCGGCTACAATACGCTCGTCTCCGATATGCGCGCGCTACCGATCCTCGCCGAGACCGGCGCGCCGGTGATCTTCGATGCGACCCACTCGGTGCAGCAGCCCGGCGGTCAGGGTGGTACGAGCGGCGGCGAGCGGCGCTTCGTGCCCGTGCTCGCGCGCGCGGCCGTCGCGGTCGGCGTCGCCGGCGTCTTCATCGAGACGCATCAGGATCCGGACAAGGCGATGTCTGACGGTCCCAACATGGTGCCGCTCGCCGA
>DASQLE010000522.1:0-2247 GCA_035630175.1 Beijerinckiaceae bacterium | reverse complement strand
CCCTATCACGACGATCCGGTCTATATCGACGCGCTCGTGTCGTCGATGAAGCGGACGCTGCGCGAGGTGCCGTTCGAGCCCGAGGTGATCCTCGTCTCCTTCCACGGCGTGCCGAAGGAGTATCTGCTCAAGGGCGACCCGTATCATTGCCAATGCGTCAAGACCTGGCGGGTCATGCGCGACGCTTTCGGCTGGCCGCCCGAGCGCTTCCGCATGAGCTTCCAGTCGCGCTTCGGCCCGGCCGAGTGGCTGCAGCCCTATACGGACGAGACCGTCAAGGGATTGGCGGAAAGCGGCGTCAAGCGCATGGCCGTGGTGGCGCCCGGCTTCTCGGCGGATTGCCTGGAAACCTTGGAGGAGCTCAACGTCGAGAACCGCCACATCTTCACCGAGCATGGCGGCGAGGACTTCGCTTATCTGCCGTGCCTCAACGACGGCGAAGAGGGCATGCGCGTCATCCAGAGCATCGTCGCGCGCGAGCTGCGCGGCTGGATCGACGTATAGGGCTACGTCCAAGCTCGTTCCACGGGGTAACAATCAGCACAGTTCTGCGCGCCACAAGCCGGGTTGAGGAGAGAGAATGCCGATCTCGCTAGGGTTCGACGTCTTCGTCATCGCGTTCGTGATCCTGATCGTCATCACGATCGCGCTCGGCGTCCGCACGGTGCCGCAAGGCTACGCCTACACGGTCGAGCGCTTCGGCCGCTACTCGCGCTCGCTCGGCCCTGGGCTCGGACTGATCATTCCGTATGTGGAAGGCATCGGCAAGAAGGTGAACATCATGGAGCAGGTCCTTGATGTTCCGAGCCAGGAGGCCTTCACCCGCGACAATGCCGGCGTCACCATCGACGCGGCCGCCTTTTATCAGATCCTCGATCCGGCGCGCGCCTCCTACGAGGTGTCCGACCTGCAGAACGCGCTCTTGACGCTGACCATGACCAACATCCGAACGGTGGTCGGCTCGATGGATCTCGATCAGCTCCTGTCGCATCGGGACGAGATCAACGAGCGGCTGCTGCGCGTCATGGATGCGGCCGCCTCGCCGTGGGGCGTCAAGGTGACCCGCATCGAGATCAAGGACATCCTGCCGCCCGCCGACCTCGCCGGCGCCATGGCCCGGCAGATGAAGGCCGAGCGCGAGAAGCGCGCCGCCGTGCTCGAGCCGGAAGGCTTGCGGCACGCCGAGATCCTGCGCGCAGAGGGTCAGAAGCAATCGCAGATCCTCGCCGCCGAGGGCCGCAAGGAGGCCGCCTTCCGCGACGCCGAGGCGCGCGAGCGCTCGGCCGAGGCGGAAGCCAAGGCGACCACCATGGTGAGCGAGGCCATCGCCCGCGGCGATCTCGCCGGCGCCAACTTCCTCGTCGCCGAAAAGTACATCGAGGCCATCCGCGCGCTGGCGACGGCGCCGAACCAGAAGGTCTTGATCGTGCCGACCGAGCTCGGCGGCCTCGCCGGCACCCTCGGCGGCATCGCCGAGATCACCCGCGCCGTGTTCGGCGACGGCGGCGCGCATCCGGCTGGCCGGCGCTCGAGCCTGCCGCCGTCGGCGGGCGCGCAAGGCTGATGCGATGATCCCCTCGCTCATCGATAATCTCGGACCGTGGAGCTGGATCGTCCTCGGGCTCGCGCTCATGGGGCTGGAGCTTCTCGCGCCTGGCGCCTTCCTGCTCTGGCTCGGCTTTGCGGCGGTTCTGACGGGCATGCTCGACTGGTGGCTCGGCCTGTCGTGGCAGGCGGCGCTGCTGGTCTTCGCGGCCCTGTCCGTGGCTTCCGTGCTGGCCGGCCGCGCCATGACGCGCGATCGCGATGCCGAGGACGGCACCCGCCCGCCGCTCAACCGCCGCGCGCAAAGCCTCGTCGGCAGCGTGTTCACGCTCGATGCCCCGATCGCCGGCGGCAGCGGGCGCGTGCGCGTCGACGATTCGTCGTGGCGCGTCGTCGGGCCGGACGCGCCGGCTGGCGCCAGCGTGCGCGTCGTGCGCGTCGAAGGCGCAACGCTGGTGGTGGAGGCGGCCTGAGCCGTCAGCGCCGCTTCTCCCGCTTGTCATCCCCGGCCATGACAATGAAGGCTGAGCGCCCGAGTGGTTAAGCGACGCCGGCGCGCAAGAGATCGAGGTAGTGCACGAGGCCGACCGGGCGCTTGCCTTCGCGGACGATGAGAGCGCCCTTCTTGCGGGTCTCAATGATCTCCAGCGCTTCGGCCAGCAGCCGGTCGGGGGTGATAGTGATCGGGTCGCGGGTCATCAC
>DASQLE010000521.1:0-9116 GCA_035630175.1 Beijerinckiaceae bacterium | reverse complement strand
CCGCCGGAGACCCTCGCCGACGCCGTCACCCGGTTGAAGGAACGCCTCCTCGCCGAGCCGCCATCGGTCGCGACCCGCAAGGCGAGCGAGATGGCCCTCGAGGCGATCACCGAGATCATGCCCGATCTGGTCCTCGGCTCCGCCGACTTGACCCCGTCCAACAACACCAAGACCAAGAACCTGACCGCCGTGGCGCCCGGCTCGTACGATGGCCGCTACATCCATTACGGCATCCGCGAGCACGGCATGGCGGCGGCGATGAACGGAATCGCCCTGCATGGCGGCTTCCGGCCCGCCGGCGCCACCTTCCTGATCTTCACCGATTACGCGCGCCCCGCCATGCGCATCGCCGCCCTCGCCGGCATCCCGGCCGTCTACGTGATGACGCACGATTCCATCGGCCTCGGCGAGGACGGGCCGACGCACCAGCCCATCGAGCACCTTGCGGCGCTCCGCGCCATGCCGAACATGCGCGTCTTCCGGCCCGCCGACGCGGTCGAGACCGCCGAATGCTGGCAGCTCGCCCTCGAGCGCACGAGCGGGCCGACGCTGCTGGCGCTGACGCGCCAGACCGTGCCGCAGGTGCGCCGAGGCGCGGCCGACGGCAATCTATGCGCTGCCGGCGCCTACGAGATCGCTGCCGCCGACGGCGAGGCCAAGGCGACGCTGTTCGCCTCCGGCTCGGAGGTCGAGGTCGCCCTCGGCGCCCAGAAGCTCCTGGCCGCGAAGGGCATGCCGGCGCGCGTCGTCTCGGTGCCCTCGCTCGACCTGTTCCTCAGTCAGTCGGAGGACGTGCGGAGCCGCGTGGTCGGACATGCGCCCATCAAGGTGGCGGTCGAGGCGGCGGTGCGCTGGGGCTGGGACGCCGTGATCGGCGCCGACGGCCTGTTCGTCGGCATGAAAGGGTTCGGGGCCAGCGCGCCCTACAAGGACCTTTACCGCCATTTCGGAATTACCCCCGAGGCGGTCGCCGATCGGGTGCTCAGATCCCATAATTTGTGACACAACGCCCCGCGGCTCGGGGGGCGATGACGAGGAGTGAAGAACATGACGGTCAAGGTCGCCATCAACGGCTTCGGGCGCATCGGGCGCAACATCCTGCGCGCCATCGTCGAAAGCGGGCGCCGCGACATCGAGGTGGTCGCCGTCAACGACCTCGGCCCGGTCGAGACAAACGCACACCTTCTGCGCTTCGACTCCGTACACGGGCGCTTCCCGAGCACGGTCGGAGTCGAGGGCGACAACCTCGTGGTCGACGGCAAGAAGATCCGCGTCACGGCGATCAAGAACCCGGCCGAGCTGCCGCACCGGGAGCTCGGTGTCGACATCGCCATGGAATGCACCGGCATCTTCACGTCGAAGGACAAGGCCAAGGCGCATCTCGACGCCGGCGCCAAGCGCGTCCTCGTCTCGGCCCCGGCCGACAAGGCCGATCTCACCGTCGTCTACGGGGTCAACCACGACAAGCTGACCCGCGAACACCTCGTCGTCTCGAACGCCTCCTGCACCACCAATTGCCTGGCGCCGGTCGCCAAGGTGCTGCACGACGCGGTCGGCATCGAGAAGGGCTTCATGACCACGGTGCATTCCTACACCAACGACCAGCCCTCCCTCGACCAGATGCACAAGGACCTCTACCGGGCGCGCGCTGCGGCGCTCAACATGATCCCGACCTCGACCGGCGCCGCCAAGGCGGTCGGCCTTGTGCTGCCGGAGCTCAACGGCAAGCTCGACGGCTCCGCCATCCGCGTGCCGACGCCGAACGTCTCGGTCGTCGACTTCAAGTTTATCGCCAAGCGCGCGACGACCAAGGACGAGGTCAACGACGCCATCCGGCGCGCCGCCGAGCAGCAGCTCAAGGGCGTGCTCGGCTTCACCGACGTCGCCAACGTATCGCTCGACTTTAACCACGACTCGCGTTCGTCGGTGTTCCACATGGACGAGACCAAGGTCATGGACGGCACCCTCGTGCGCGTCATGTCGTGGTATGACAACGAGTGGGGCTTCTCGAGCCGCATGGCCGACACGGCCGTGGCAATGAGCAAGCTTCTTTGAGATCACAACGTCTTCAAGGTCCTGATCATGGCTGATCCTGCATCCACCCGCGTCGAGCCGCATATCGGGCCCGTGCCCGTCGCCTCTGCCCTCGCGACCGACGAGCTGCGGGCCGCGGTCGAGAACGCCCCCGCCGCCGATTCGAGGCCGGCGCCCGTCGCGCCGGCGCATGACCAGCTCTCGCGGATCGAGGACAAGGCGGCGCGGATCGAGGAGAAATATGCCCGCTCGGAGGCGATCCTGCAGCGGGTCGGAACCACGGTCGAGGCCGCGACGAGCCGCATGAACGAGGTCGCGAGCCAGGCCGAGCTCGCGGCCCTGCGCGATCAGGTGCGGCGGCTGCCCGGCACGGGCGCTCTCCTCGTGGTTGCGGTCGTCACGGCGCTGCTCACGGCGGGGCTCGTCTATCTCGTCCTCCGATACGGCCTGCCAGGAGCCGGAGCCTTGCCGCGATGAAGGCCAAGATTCGATGAAAACCAGGACGCTCGACGACGTCGACGTCACGGGCAAGCGCGTCCTCCTGCGCGTCGACCTCAACGTGCCGATGGAGAACGGCCGCGTCGCGGACGCGACGCGCATCGAGCGCGTGCTGCCGACCATCCGCGAGGTGTCGGCCAAGGGCGGCAAGTCGATCATCCTGTCCCATTTCGGCCGGCCGAAAGGCCGCGACGACAAGAGCTCCCTGAGGCCCGTGGCCGAGTCGCTCGGCGAGCAGCTCGGCCGCCCGGTCGCCTTCGCGAACGACTGCATCGGCAAGGAGGCCGCCAAGGCCGTCAAGGCCATGGCAAACGGCGACGTGCTCGTCCTCGAGAACACCCGCTTCCACGGCGGCGAGGAAACGAACGACCCCGCTTTCGTCAAAGAGCTGGCCAAGAACGGCGATCTCTACGTCAACGACGCTTTTTCGGCGGCGCACCGGGCGCATGCCTCGACCGAGGGGCTCGCGCACGCTTTGCCGGCTTACGCCGGCCGCGCCCTGCAGGCTGAGCTGGAGGCGCTCGCCAAGGGTCTCGAGGCGCCAGCGCGCCCAGTCCTTGCGGTCGTCGGCGGCGCCAAGGTCTCGACCAAGATCGATCTCCTGCAGAACCTCGTCGGAAAGGTCGACGCCCTGGTCATCGGCGGCGGCATGGCCAACACCTTCCTGCACGCCATCGACATCGGCATCGGCCGGTCCCTCGCCGAGCGCGACCTAGCGCCGGTCGCGCAGCGCATCATCGACACCGCGCGCGACACCAACTGCGCCATCATCCTGCCGGTGGACGCGGTGGTGGCGAGCGAGTTCAAGGCGGGCGCACCGCATCACACCTACGGCATCGACGCCATCCCGGGCGACGGCATGATTCTCGACGTCGGCTCGCAATCGATCGAGCGCATCAACGCCGCCATCAGCGACGCGGGGACGCTCGTCTGGAATGGCCCGCTCGGCGCCTTCGAGCTGTCGCCCTTCGACCAGGGCACCGTGGCGGCGGCGCGTCACGCCGCCGAGCGCACCCGCGCCGGCCGGCTCGTGTCGGTGGCCGGCGGCGGCGACACCGTCGCGGCGCTCAATCATGCCGGCGTCGCCGACCGGTTCACCTACGTGTCGACCGCCGGCGGCGCCTTCCTCGAATGGCTCGAAGGCAAGGCGCTGCCTGGCGTCGAGGCTTTGCGCCGTTGAAAATCCCTCCCCGCGAGGAGGGATGAAGTCTGGAGGAACGACGATGAATCTCGATCAGCTGACCAAGGTGGCCGAGGCGATGGTGCAGCCCGGCAAGGGCATCCTCGCCGCCGACGAAAGCTCCGGCACCATCAAGAACCGCTTCGACGCGATCGGCGTCGAATCGACCGCCGACAGCCGGCGCGACTACCGCGAGCTCCTTTTCCGCTCGACCGACGCCATGAAGAATTACATCTCGGGCGTCATCCTCTACGACGAGACCATCCGCCAGCAGGCCAAGGACGGCACGCCCCTCGTCAAGCTCATCGAGCAGGCCGGCGCGGTCCCCGGGATCAAGGTGGATTCCGGCGCCAAGCCCCTCCCCTTCTCGAAGGGCGAGACGGTGACGGAAGGGCTCGACGGCCTGCGCGAGCGCTTGAAGGACTATCACGGTCTCGGCGCGCGCTTCGCGAAATGGCGCGCGGTGATCGATATCGGCGACGGCAAGCCGAGCTACGCCGCCATCCTCGCAAACGCCCACGCCCTCGCCCGTTATGCGGCCCTGTGCCAGGAAGCCGACATCGTACCGATCGTCGAGCCCGAGGTCCTGATGGACGGCGGCCACGATATCGAGACCTGCGCTCAGGTGACCGAGTGGGTGCTGAAAGAGGTCTACCAGCAGCTCTTCTATCAGAACGTCGCGCTTGAGGGCACGGTGCTGAAGCCCAACATGGTGGTGCCGGGCAAGAAATGCGCGAAGCAGGCCTCGGTCGAGGAGGTCGCCCGGCGCACGGTGCAGATTCTGAAGCGCTGTGTACCGCCGGCGGTGCCGGGCATCGCCTTCCTGTCCGGCGGCCAGTCGGACGAGGACGCGACGGCGCATCTCGACGCCATGAACCGCATCGGCGGCTTCCCGTGGAAGCTCACCTTCTCCTACGGTCGCGCCCTGCAGGCCGCGCCGCAAAAGGCGTGGTCGGGCAAGACCGAGAACGTCGCCGTCGCCCAGCGCGCGTTCGCGCACCGCGCCAAGATGAACGGCCTTGCCTCGCTCGGCCAGTGGAAGAACGATCTCGAGAAGAAGGCGGCTTGATGCCGCCGTAATCGCGTGATGGACGGGGGCGCTCACGCCCCCGTTCTCCGTTTTCGTCAGCGCCGATGACCGAGCCTCTCGCTCGTCTCTATCTCCTCAGCCCGCCGATCACGCATGCCGACGATTTCGCGCCGCGGCTCGTTGAAGCGTGCAGCGCCGGCGGCATCGCGGCCGTGCTGCTGCGCTTCGCGGCGGCGGACGAGCGCACGCTCGTCAACGGCGTCAAGATTCTGGCGCCGCTGGCGCAGGAAAGCGGCGCCGCGGCCTTGATCGCCGCGGAGGAAACGGCCGACCTCGCGGCGGTGGCGACGCGCGGCGGCGCCGACGGCGTTCATGCCGCCGGCGGCAGCGCCGATGCGCGGCGCCTGCGCGAGCGCCTGCGGGACCGCATCGTCGGAGCCGGCAACATCCGCTCGCGGCACGACGCCATGGAATTGGGCGAGGCCGGCGTCGATTACGTGATGTTCGGCGAGCCGCGCGCCGACGGCTCGCTGCCGGCCCTCGAGGCGGTCGTCGAGCGCGCCACCTGGTGGGCCGAGATCTTCGAGACGCCGTGCGTCGCGTATGCGCCGAGCCTCGCGGCGATGTCCGACCTCATGTCCACCGGCGCCGAGTTCGTCGCCCTCGCCGACGCCGTCTGGTCGCATCCCGACGGGCCGGCGGCGGCCGTGGCAGTTGCGTTGGCGCGATGCGCGGCGGAGGCCGCCGGCTGATGCGCGCGCGCCTCCTCCTCGGCGCCTGGCTCGCATGCGTGCCCGCCGGCGCGCTCGCCCAGACGCCGCCCGGCGCGCCACCTCCGCCCGCAGCGCCGGCTCCCCCCGCCGCGCGCGAACCCGACCTCGCCTATGCCGCCTATCAGCGCGGTCTTTTCCTCACTGCCCTGTCGGAAGCCTCCGCCCGCATCAAGCGCGACCCGACCGACGCCGCCGCCATGACGCTGATCGGTGAGTTGCACAACCAGGGCCTCGGCATGCGCCAGGATCCGTACAAGGCGGCGGAGTGGTTCCGCCTCGCCGGCCGGCGCGGCGACGCGCGGGCGCTCGCCGCCCTCGGCCTGATGGCGCTCGACGGACGCGGCATGGACAAGAATCTGCAACAGGGCCGCGCCTGGCTGGAGGCGGCCGCCGCGAAGGGCGAACCGGCGGCCTCCTACAACCTCGCCCTGCTGCTCCTCACGACCGACACGGCGGCCGATCTCGCCCGCGCCGCGGTGCTGTTGCGCGTCGCCGCAGAGGCGGAGCTCGCCGATGCCCAGCACGCCCTCGGGGTGCTTCATCTGCGCGGGCACGGCGTCCCGCGCGACTCCGCCGCGGCAGCGCGCTGGCTGCGCAAGGCGGCCGACAACGGCAACCCGGCCGGCGAGGTCGAATACGCCATCCTCCTGTTCAACGGCGAGGGCGTCGCCGCCGACGAGGGGGTCGCCGCCCGCTACTTCCGGCGCGCCGCGGCCAAGGGCAACGCCATCGCCCAGAACCGACTTGCCCGCCTCTACGCCGCCGGCCGCGGCCTGCCGCAGAACCTCGTCGAGGCGGGAGCGTGGCATCTTCTCGCCGTCGCGCAAGGCCGCACAGATGCATGGCTCGATTCTACGCTGCGCACCTTGTCGGTCGACGACCGGACGAAGGCGGAACGCCTCGCGGCCGAGCGCGCCGGGCGGACGTGAGCGGTTGACGGCCGGCCGAGCGCGTGATTTGCCCCTCTCCCCTTTAGCGGGCGGGGGTGCCATTCGCGTCAGCGAATGACGGGAGAGGGGCGAGGCTGCCCATCATCGCTCCCCCTCCCGGCTCGCTCCGCTCGCCACCCTCTCCCGCTCAAGGGGAGAGGGCTAGGAAAAAGCCATGATCCGCTCGCCCGTGATGACCGTGATGACCGATGCGGTCACGAAAGCCGCCCGCTCCCTCAAACGCGACTTCGGCGAGGTTGAGAATCTGCAGGTGTCGCGCAAGGGGCCGGGCGATTTCGTGTCGGCGGCGGACCACAAGGCCGAGGGCATCCTGCGCGACGCCTTGCAAAAAGCGCGTCCCGGCTACGGGCTGGTGATGGAGGAGGCGGGGGTCGTCGAGGGGCCCGACGAGAGCCACCGCTGGCATATCGACCCGCTCGACGGCACCATCAACTTCCTGCACGGGGTGCCGCATTTCTGCATCTCGGTCGGCCTCGAGCGCGAGGGCCAGATGGTGGCCGGCGTCATTTACGACCCGATCAAGGACGAGATGTTCGTCGCCGAGAAGGGCAAGGGCGCCTATCTCAACAACCGCCGCGTGCGGGTCTCGGCGCGCACCGCGATCGGCGACGCGCTCTTGATCTGCGGGCTGCCGCATCTCGGGCGCCCGGCACATCCCCAGTTCCTGCGCGAGATGAGCGCCGTCATGGCGGTATGCGGGGGGCTGCGCCGGCTCGGCTCCGCCGCGCTCGACCTCGCCTACGTGGCGTGCGGGCGCGCCGACGCTTATTGGGAGCGCAACCTCAACTCGTGGGACATGGCCGCCGGGCTGGTGCTCGTGCGCGAGGCGGGCGGGTTCGTGTCCGATCCGGACGGCAGCGGCGATCCTCTCCTCACCCGCTCGGTCGCCTGCGGCAACGAGCCCCTGCATCGCGAGCTCGTCGCGCTCCTGCGCGGAGCCGGCCGACCGTTGACGCCTCCGTGAGCTTGCGCCATGCCTGAAAGGCAGGCCGCCGGCGATGGCCGAGCGGCCCCGGCCAGATCTCGAGCGGGCATGCTGGAACGAAACGACTTCGGAGGCGACGCGCCTCTCCCCTTGACGCCGCCCCGGCGCTACCTCGTCCGCATGGCCGTGTTCCTGGTGCTCGTCGGGTTCATCGCCTTCATTCTCTACCGGACGCTGTGGGCGGCCTTCATGGCCAATCCAGGCCTCAACAGCCTCATCCTGGCAGTGACGCTGATCGGCATCATCCTGGCCGTGCGCCAGGTCTGGCGGCTGTTCCCGGAGGTGCGCTGGGTCAACGACCTGCAGAACGAGACGCTGCTGCCGGGCGACGCGCCGCGCCTGCTCGCCCCCATCGCCGGGCTCGTCACGAGCCGCGCCAACCGGGCCTCGCTGTCGGTCGGGACGACCCGGTCCCTGCTCGACGCCATCGCGGCGCGCCTCGACGAGAGCCGCGAGTTGCTGCGCTACCTCGCGGGCCTGCTCGTCTTCCTCGGCCTTCTCGGCACCTTCTGGGGCCTGATCGAGACGGTCGGCTCGGTCGGGCGCGTCATCCAGTCGATGCGCACCGGCGCCGATGCGGGCGTCCTCTTCGACGAGTTGAAGAGCGGCCTCGCGGCGCCGCTGCAGGGCATGGGCCTGTCCTTCTCGGCCTCCTTGTTCGGCCTCGCCGGCTCGTTGATCGTCGGCTTCCTCGAGCTGCAGGCCGGACAGGCGCAGACCCGCTTCTACACCGAGCTCGAGGATTGGCTCGCGGTCGCCGCCGTCGAGAGCCCGCCGCTCGACCAGACGGCGAGCGCGCCGGCGCCGGCACCGGCGCCGGCGAGCGACCTCACGCTGGCGCTGGACAAGCTGACCGCGGCCCTCCACGACGGCACCGGCGGCCGCGCCGCCACCCAGGCCATGGCCAACCTCGCCGAAGGCATCCAGGGCCTGGTGCAGCACATGCGCGCCGAGCAGCAGATGATCCGCGACTGGGTCGAGGCGCAGGCGGCGCGCGAGAAGGAGCTGAAGCAGATCCTCGAGCGGCTCGGCCGCGAGCGGATCATGTGAGACGATGGCGGGAGCGCGCGCCCTTCGCCGCGAGCGCGGCATCAGCTATTGGCCCGGCTTCGTCGACGCCCTGTCGACGATGCTGCTCGCCATCACCTTCATGTTGTCGGTGTTCATGCTCGGGCAGTTCTTCCTCGCCCAGGAGATCACCTCGAAGGAGACCGTCCTCGATCGGCTCAACCGTCAAATCTCCGACCTGACCGACCTTCTCGCGCTCGAGCGCTCGAGCCGGCGCACGGTCGAGCAGAACCTTTCGACCCTGCAAACGACGCTCCGCTCCGCCGAGGACGAGCGCGGCCGCCTGCAGGGCATGCTCGAAACCGGACAGGGCGCGGAGAGCCGGGCGAGCGAGCTCGGCTCGCAGGTCGAGGCCGAGAAGCAGGCGACCGCCCGTGCCTTGACCCAGGTCGATCTCCTCAACCAGCAGATCGCCGCCATGCGCCGCCAGCTTGCCGCCCTCGAGGATGCGCTCGCCTCGTCCGAGTCGCGCGACCGCGAGAGCCAGGTGCGCATCGCCGATCTCGGCAGCCGCCTCAACATCGCCCTGGCGCAGCGCGTGCAGGAGCTGGCCCGCTACCGCTCCGACTTCTTCGGGCGCCTGCGTCAGATCCTCGGC
>DASQLE010000520.1:0-2072 GCA_035630175.1 Beijerinckiaceae bacterium | reverse complement strand
GGCGCCGTGGAGGGCGTCGCGGCGCCGGAATCGGCCAACAACGCCCATGCCCAGACCTCGTTCATCCCGCTCCTCAGCCTCGGCATTCCGCCGAACGCCGTGATGGCCCTCATGGCCGGCGCCATGACGATCCAGGGCATCCAGCCGGGCCCGCAGGTGATGAGCGCCAAGCCCGACCTGTTCTGGGGCATGATCGCCTCCATGTGGATCGGCAACGTCATGCTGGTCGTCATCAACCTGCCCTTGATCCGGATCTGGGTCGCCCTCCTCAAGGTTCCGTACCGGCTGCTCTATATCGCCATCCTCGTGTTCTGCTGCGTCGGCGTCTACAGCCTGCACAACAGCACCTTCGACATCGTCCTCTTGATCGTGTTCAGCCTGGTCGGCTACGCCTTCGCCAAATGGAAGCTCGATCCGGCGCCGCTCGTTCTCGCTTTCATCCTCGGCCCGATGATCGAGGAGAACCTGCGTCGCGCCCTGCTCGTCTCGAACGGCGATCCGACGGTGTTCCTGTCACGCCCGTTGAGCCTCGCTTTCCTGCTGGCCGCGCTCGGCATGATCGTCCTCTTCACCCTGCCCAAGGTGAAGCAGCGCCGCGACGCTGCTCTTCAGGAATAAACGAGCCGTCCGCCCGGTCGCTTCCCGTCGGTGCGGAGTCCGGCTAACAACCATCAAAACACAACCATCAAAACACGGAGGGACATCCATGAGGATCATGCTGAGAACGATCGCCGCGACGCTTGGCGCGCTCGCGCTGTGGTCCGGAGGCGCCGGCGCGCAGGACTGGCCGACGAAGCCGGTCCGCATCATCGTGCCCTACGCGCCGGGCGGCAGCGCCGACACCCTCGGGCGGATCGCCGCCGAGCAGCTATCGGAAGGGTTCAAGCAGCAATTCGTGGTCGAGAACCGCCCCGGCGCCGGCGGCGTGCTTGGCTCGGCGCAGGTGGCCCGCGCCGCCGCCGACGGCTACACGCTCGGCGTGTCGGGGATCGCCACGCATGTCATCGCGCCGGCCATCAATCCGAATGTCAGCTATGACCCGATCAAGGATTTCAGCCACGTCGCCCTGCTCGGCGGGCCGCCGATCGTCTTCGTGGTGCATCCGTCCGTGCAGGCGAAATCCGTCAAGGAATTCGAGGAGGTCGTCCGCGCCAGCAAGGGCAAGAAGCTGAGCTACGGCTCGCCCGGCGCCGGCACGCACGGCCACCTCATGGCCGAGGCCTGGCTGAAGAAGGCCGGGCTCGACATGGAGCACATCGCCTACAAGGGCGCGTCCGGGGCGATGGCCGACCTGATCGGCAACCACATCCCGGCCTCCTCCAACACCCTCGCGACCGCGGCGGCGCATATCCGCGGCGGCAACGCGCGCGCCCTCGGCGTCACCTCGGCCAAGCGGCTGGGCGGTTTCCCGGACGTGCAGACCTTCGCCGAGGCGGGCTACCCGGACCTCGTCGGCATCACCTGGTTCGGCATCTCCGGGCCGAAAGGAATGCCGAAGGAGGTGGTCGAGAAGCTCAACAAGGAGCTCGTCCGCATCATGGCCCTGCCGGCGGTGCAGGAGCGGCTCGCCCGCGACGAGATCACGAGCGAGCCCCTCAGTGCCGACCAGTTCGCCAAGCTCGTCGCCGACGAGACCGCCAAATGGGGACCGATCGCCAAAGCCTCCGGCGCACAACCGGAATAACTGCCACCCTCACCTGGAGGGGGAGGGTCGACGGCCGAAGGCCGGCGGGGTGGGGTGGCACCGCATCCGCATTATCCTGAAGCGGGGTCACCCCCTCCCGGCCGCTGCGCGGCCGACCTCCCCCCTCCAGGGGGAGGTGTGCTTTCGGAGCTGGCGTATGCGTCGGTCGCGGCGACGAGGCGGTGCAGGATGCCGGGCTCGCTCGAGGCGTGCCCGGCGTCGTCGACGAGGTGGAACGCGGCCCCCGGCCAGGCCTTGTGCAGATCCCAGGCGGTCGTCGCCGGCGTCACGACGTCGTAGCGGCCCTGCACGATCGTGCCCGGGATCGCCGCCAGCCGATGCGCGTCGCGGATGAGCTGGCCCTCGTCGAGAAAGCCGCGATGCACGA
>DASQLE010000519.1:0-3542 GCA_035630175.1 Beijerinckiaceae bacterium | reverse complement strand
GCGAAGAAACGGAGCGAAACTCTGATCATCTGTCGACGCCTCCCCGAGTTTTCTTGTCTCGGTGTTGTGTCCTGTCCTGATGAGACAATGCGCGCAGCGCCTTCCGGGCCGCTTAAGAGGGAGGGTGAATCGGTGTTGAGGCTAAGAAAATGCTACGTTCGCCAATAACTTGCGATTAAGGACGCGGCCACCCTCCCTGAAGGCCAGGGATCGGCTAATCCCGCTCGCCGAAGATGGCGCTGCCGACGCGCACGTGGGTCGCGCCAAGTTGGATGGCGGCCTCGAAATCAGCACTCATGCCCATGGACAAGGTTCTCAATCCGTGGCGCGCGGCAATCTTATATAAGACCCCGAAATGCGGCGAGGGCGGCTCGTCCGCCGGCGGAATGCACATCAGCCCGTCGACCGTGAGACCCCAGCGGACCCGGCACGCGTCGATAAAGGCATCGGCTTCCGCCGGCATCACCCCGCCCTTCTGCGGCTCCTCGCCCGTATTGACCTGGACCAGGAGCCGCGGCCGGCGCTCCGCCGCCTCGGCGGCCTTGGCGATCTCTTTGGCCAGCGCCTCGGCCAACGAAGCCCGATCGAGCGTGTGGATGGCATCAAAGAGGCGCACGGCGTCGCGCGCTTTGTTCGACTGCAGGGGCCCGATCAGGTGCAGTTCCACGTCCGGGTAGCGCTCGCGCAGAGGTCCCCACTTGGCCTTCGCTTCCTGCACGTAGTTCTCGCCGAAGACGCGGTGCCCGGCGCCGAGAACCGGCTCGATCGCCTCTCCGGGAAAGGTCTTCGACACCGCGATCAGGGTGATCGAAGCCGGATCGCGCTCGAAATCGCTCGCCGCGCGAGCGATTGCGGCGCGGACGGATTGCAATCGTGCGACACTGTCGGGGCCATCGGCCATGGTGGAACCCAATTTCGGCCACCCGGCGCCGGCGCCCGTTGACCCTGGAAATCAATCATGTCCTAGTCCGGCCGCGTTGCGCGGCACAAGCCGTGCCCGGGTTTTGTCCAACATCCAGTCGAACAGAGCTTCATGATCCCTGAGCGTTACAACGCCAAGGAAGCCGAGCCGAAATGGCAAAAGGCCTGGTCCGACGGGGAGATCTTCCGGACCCGCAACGACGACCCGCGCCCGAAATATTACGTCCTCGAGATGTTCCCCTATCCGTCGGGCCGCATCCATATGGGGCACGTGCGCAACTACGCCATGGGCGACGTGGTGGCGCGCTTCATGCGGGCGAAGGGGTTCAACGTCCTCCACCCGATGGGCTGGGACGCCTTCGGCCTGCCGGCCGAGAACGCCGCCCGCGATCGCGGGGTGCATCCCGGCGCGTGGACCTACGCCAATATCGACGCCATGCGCGGACAGCTGCAATCGATGGGGCTGTCGCTCGACTGGAGCCGCGAGATCGCCACTTGCGATCCGGCCTATTACAAGCACCAGCAGCGTCTGTTCCTGGATTTCCTCAAAGCCGGCCTCGTCGACCGCCGCACGGCGCGCGTGAACTGGGATCCGGTCGACCAGACCGTCCTCGCCAACGAGCAGGTCATCGACGGCCGCGGCTGGCGCTCCGGCGCGCCCGTTGAGCAGCGCGAGCTGACCCAGTGGTTCCTGAAGATCACCGATTACGCGCAGGACCTTCTCGACGCGCTCGACCGGCTCGAGCGCTGGCCTGAGAAGGTCCGGCTGATGCAGAAGAACTGGATCGGCCGCTCGGAAGGGCTCCTGGTCCGCTTCGCGCTCGATCCCGCCGCGGCGCCCGCGGGCGAGAGCGAGCTCGACATCTACACGACGCGCCCCGACACGCTGTTCGGCGCCCGCTTCATGGCGGTGGCGCCCGACCATCCGCTCGCCCGCGCCGCCGCCGCGAGGGATCCGGCGCTCGCCGCCTTCATCGAGGAGTGCCGGCGCACCGGCACGGCCGCGGAAGCGATCGAGACGGCCGAGAAGCTCGGCTACGATACCGGCATCCGCGCCCTGCATCCGTTCGACCCGGATTGGACGCTGCCGGTCTATGTCGCCAATTTCATCCTCATGGATTACGGCACCGGCGCCATCTTCGGCTGCCCGGCGCACGACCAGCGCGACCTCGACTTCGTCAACAAATACGGCCTCGGCAACACGCCGGTGGTATGCCCGCCCGGCGCCGATCCGGCGACCTTCGCGATCACCGACACCGCCTATGACGGCGACGGCCGCCTGATCAACTCACGCTTCCTCGACGGCATGAGCGTCGACGATGCGAAAGAGGAGGTGGCGCGCCGGCTCGAGCGCGAGACGCGGGGCGGCAGGCCGGTTGCCGAGCGCCGCGTCAATTTCCGCCTGCGCGACTGGGGCATCTCGCGCCAGCGCTACTGGGGTTGCCCGATCCCGGTCATCCATTGCGAGGATTGCGGCGTCGTGCCGGTGCCGCCGGAGCAATTGCCGGTCGTCTTGCCCGAGGACGTATCCTTCGACGGGCCCGGCAACCCGCTCGACCGCCATCCGACCTGGACGCATGTCGATTGCCCGCGTTGCGCGAGGCCTGCGCGCCGCGAGACCGACACCATGGACACCTTCGTCGATTCGTCCTGGTATTTCGCGCGCTTCACCGATCCGTGGGACGCGGCCGCGCCCACCGATCGGCGCGCCGTCGATCGCTGGCTGCCGGTGGACCAGTATATCGGCGGCATCGAGCACGCCATCCTGCACCTGCTCTATTCGCGCTTCTTCACGCGCGCCATGAACGCGACCGGCCATTCCGGAATCGCCGACGGCGAGCCCTTCGCCGGGCTGTTCACGCAAGGCATGGTCGTGCACGAGACCTATCGGGCCGCCGACGGCGCCTGGCTGATGCCGGGCGAGGTGCGCATCGACCAGGAGGGCAGCGAGCGCCGCGCCTATCGCCTCGACACCGGCGCGCCGGTCGAGATCGGCTCGATCGAGAAGATGTCGAAGTCGAAGAAGAACACGGTCGACCCGGACGACATCATCGGCAGCTACGGCGCCGACACGGCGCGCTGGTTCATGCTGTCGGATTCGCCGCCCGAGCGGGACGTGATCTGGACCGAGGAGGGTGTGCAGGGCGCCGGCCGCTTCGTGCAGCGCGTCTGGCGGCTGGTGGGCGAGGTCGCCGCCATCGAGGCCGCAGCGCCGTCCGCGCCCGACCACCCTGTCCGCCGCGCCGCCCACAAGACTCTCGCGGCCGTCGAGGAAGCGATCGAGGCTTTACGCTTCAACGTGGCGGTGGCGCGCATCTACGAGCTCGCCAACGCCGTCCAATCGGAGCTGCAGGCGGCACGCCTCGACAATGCCGAGGCCGCCAACGCCGCCGCCTTGCGCCAGGCGACGGAACTTCTCGTTCACCTTATCGCCCCTATGATGCCGCATCTTGCCGAAGAATGCTGGGGGGCGCTCGGACGCGAGGGCCTTGTCGCGCAAGCGGCCTGGCCAGCGGTGGAGCGTTCGCTGTTGGTCGAGAACGCCATCACCCTGCCGGTGCAGGTCAACGGCAAGAAGCGCGCCGACGTGACGGTGGCGCGCGATGCCGACCAGGCGGCCA
>DASQLE010000518.1:0-4229 GCA_035630175.1 Beijerinckiaceae bacterium | reverse complement strand
GACCATCAACATGGAGATGAAGATCGCCGCCGCGCAGGCGCTCGCCGATCTCGCCCGCGAGGACGTGCCGGACGAGGTGGCGGCCGCCTATCAGGGCTCGCGCCCGCGCTTCGGACGCGACTACATCATCCCGGTGCCGTTTGACCCGCGCCTCATCCACATGGTGCCGCCGGCCGTCGCCAAGGCGGCGATGGACACGGGCGTCGCGCGCAAGCGCATCGACGACCTGCACGCCTACAAGGCGCATCTGTCGGCGCGGCGCGATCCCGTCGCCGGCACGCTCAACCGCATCTTCGAGCGCGTGCGCAAGTTCCCGAAACGCGTCGTCTTCGCCGAGGGCGAGGAGGAGCAGGTCATCCGCGCCGCCATTTCCTACGTCAACCAGGGGCTCGGCACGGCCATCCTGGTCGGCCGCGAGGAGCGCATCCACGAGACCGCCGAGGCCGCCGGCATCGATCTCGGAGGACGCGAGGGCGTCGAGATCCACAACGCCCGCCTGTCGCGCCGCAACCCCACCTATGCGCGCTTTCTCTACGACCGGCTGCAGCGGCAGGGCTACCTGTTCCGCGACTGCCAGCGCATGATCAATCAGGACCGCAACCACTTCGCCGCCTCTATGGTGGCGCTCGGCGATGCCGACGCCATGGTGACGGGCATGACCCGGAACTACTCCATCGCCCTCGAGGACGTGCGCCACGTGATCGACGCCAAGCCCGGCCATCGGGTCATCGGCGTGTCGGTGTGCCTGTCGCGCGGGCGCACCGTTCTCGTCGCGGATACCGCCATCCACGAGATGCCGGAGGCGCGGGAACTCGCCGAGATCGCCATCGAGGCGGCCGGCGTCGCCCGCCGCCTCGGCTACGATCCGCGTGTGGCGCTGCTCTCCTTCTCGACCTTCGGCCATCCCAAGGCCGAGCGGGCCGAGAAGATGAAGGAGGCCGTGCGCATCCTCGATACCATGCGCGTCGATTTCGAATACGACGGCGAGATGTCGGCGGACGTCGCTCTCAACCGGGAGCTGATGGCGCAATATCCGTTCTGCCGCCTGACCGGCCCGGCCAACGTGCTCGTCATGCCGGCCTTCCACTCGGCCTCGATCTCGACAAAGATCCTGCAGGAGCTGGGCGGCTCGACGGTGATCGGCCCGCTCATCGTCGGCCTCGACAAGCCGATCCAGATCGTCTCGCTCGGCTCGACGGATGCCGACCTCGTCAACATGGCGGTGCTGGCGGCCTATAACGTCGGCGGGTGACGACCCGGTCACTTGCCGTATCTCACCGGGCGTGTCCCGGTGATCTCGATGCGAGTGCTCTTCCGATCGGGATGGCCGTACCCGGATCAGCGCTGTTGCGCTGTCCGGGCACTAAAGGGATCACCAAGCCCGGCCATGACAAGGAAAGGGGAGGCCTACTCCACCGCGCGCAGGTTGCGGCCCTGCAGGCGCAGCAGTTCGGCGCGGGCGCCGGCCTCGCCTTCCTCGAATTCAAGCGCCTCGATCTTCTGGCCGCGGGCGGAGATCTTGTCGCTCGAGGTCTTGATCTGGGCGACGTCGTCCTGGGCCTGGCGGAAATGCGTGTCGAGCTTATCGACGCGGGCGCGCAGCCGGTTGACGTCGTCGAGCAGCTTCGTCACCTCGATCTGGATGACCTGCGCCTCCTCGCGGATGCGCGCGTCGCGCACGAGCGATTGCAGCACCTGGATGGCGAGGGAGAGGAGGGACGGGGAGACGATGACGACGCGGGCGCGATGGGCCCGCTGCACCACGTCCTCGAAATGCTCCTGCAGGTCGGCGTAGAGGGATTCCGCCGGCACGAACATGAGGGCGATGTCCTGCGTCTCGCCGGCGATGAAATACTTGTCGGCGAGGTCCTTGATATGCGCGCTCACGTCGCCGCGCACGCGCTGCATCGCCTTGGCGCGGGCGTCGTCGCCTTGCGCTTGCCGAAACAGGGTGAAGCCTTCGAGCGGGAACTTGGCGTCGACGACGAGGCAGCGCGGGTCGCCGGGCAGGCGGATCAGGCAATCCGGGCGGGTGCGGTTGGAAAGGGTCGGCTGGAACTCGTAAGCGCCGCCCGGCAGCCCGTCGCGGATGATCGCCTCCATGCGGCCTTGGCCGTAGGCGCCGCGGGTCTGCTTGTTGGAGAGCACCTCCTTCAGGCCGACCACCTCGCCGGTCAGGTCGGTCAGGTTCTTCTGCGCCGCATCGATCACGGCGAGCCGCTCGTTGAGCTTCGACAGGTTCTCGGCCTGGTTGCGCGAGGTCGCCTCGAGGCCCTGCCCGACCCGGTGCTGCAGCCCCTCCATGCGCTCGGCGATCATGCGCGCGAAGTCGCTCTGCCGGGAGCCGAACACCTCGGCGACGGTCTGCAGCCGGCCGGTCATCTCGGCCTGGATGCGGGCGACCTCGGCGACCTTGTCGTCCATCTCGCGCGCCCGCTCGGCCGCGGCGCTGGCCTCGAGCGCGCGCTCGCGGCGCGTGCGGACGAGCAGGATGGTGACGACCAGCAGCAGCACGAGGACGAGCGCCGCGAAGGCGAGCGTCGCCTCGCCCCAAGTGACGGGCCGCGCGCCGATGAGAAGGGCGATCTCGTTCATGCCGGTGCCATGCGATTCGCCACACCCTAGAACGAAAGACGAACGATTGACCACCCGACGGTGAGCGCTTATCCACCGCGCCCATGCCAAACAGACCTCTCGTCATCCTGCCGGATCCGCAATTGCGGCTGGTGTCCGAGCCGATCGGCGAGATCACCGACGAGGTGCGTGCCCTCGCCGCGGACATGCTCGAGACGATGTACGACGCGCCCGGCATCGGTCTCGCCGCCATCCAGATCGGCGTGCCGAAGCGCCTCGTCGTGATCGACCTCGCCAAACCGGACGAGGCGCGCCGGCCGATGGTGCTGATCGATCCGGAGATCACGTGGGCGTCGGAGGAGAAGCGCACCTACGAGGAGGGCTGCCTCTCGATCCCGGAATATTACGAAGAGGTCGAGCGGCCTGACCGGGTGCGGTTCCGCTACCGCAATCTCGACGGCAAGACGGTCGAGGCCGAGGCCGAGGGGGTGCTCGCCACCTGCGTGCAGCACGAGATCGACCACCTCAACGGCGTCCTCTTCATCGACTACCTGTCCAAACTGAAGCGCGACCGCGTCACCAAGAAATTCCAGAAGGCGGCCAAGATCACGACACGTTCTGATCGAGTCGATCAGAACGCGTGAACATGATCGATTCCAAAAAATTGAGCATGATGTTCTCCGAAAAGTGGTGTCCGCTTTTCGGCATCATGCTCTGCGAAGCCGAGGGTATATGACCCTCCGGGTCGTGTTCATGGGCACGCCGGATTTCGCGGTGCCGACGCTCGCCGAGATCGTCGGGCAGGGCCACGAGGTGGTCGCCTGCTACACGCGCGCGCCGGCGGCCGCCGGCCGCGGCATGGCGCTGAAGCCTTCGCCGGTGCAGCGCCTCGCCGAGAAGCTCGGCATCCCCGTCCTGACGCCGAAAACGTTGCGGGGCGAGGACGCGCCGGCCGCGTTCCGCGCCCACGGAGCGGATGTGGCGGTCGTCGTCGCCTACGGCATGATCCTGCCCAAGACGTTTCTCGACGTGCCGCCGCTCGGCTGCCTCAACCTGCACGCCTCGCTGCTGCCGCGCTGGCGCGGCGCCGCTCCCATCCAGCGGGCGATCATGGCGGGCGACGCGGAGACCGGCGTCGCCGTCATGAACATGGAGGAAGGGCTCGATACCGGGCCGGTCGCAATGGCGGAACGGGTGTCGATCGACCCCGACATGACGGCCGGCGAGTTGCATGACCGCCTCGCGCCCCTCGGGGCCGATCTCATGGTGCGCGCCCTCGCGGCGTTGTCGCGCGGCGCCTTGTCGTTCACGCCGCAATCGGCGGACGGCGTCACCTACGCGCATAAGATCGCCAATGCGGACGCGCGCATCGATTGGGACAAGCCGGCCGGCGCAGTGCACAACCACGTCCGCGGATTGTCGCCCTTCCCGGGCGCGTTCTTCACGGCGGATTTCGGCAAGGGCGCGGAGCGGGTCAAGGTGCTCCGCACGCAACCGGCGGACGGCGATGGGCCGGCCGGCGCGCTCCTCGACCAGCGCGGCACCGTCGCCTGCGGCGCGGGCGCGGTCCGGCTTGCCCTGGTGCAACGGGCCGGCCGGCCGCCGGTCGCGGCGGAAGACTTCTTGCGCGGAGCGCGCCTGCCGGCCGGAACCTT
>DASQLE010000517.1:0-5611 GCA_035630175.1 Beijerinckiaceae bacterium | reverse complement strand
TGAGCGAAAGCGTCACGAGCCTTTTCACCAAGCGCAAGCTCGATGCGGCGACCCTCGACCAGCTCGAAGACGCGCTGGTCCAGGCGGATCTCGGCGTCGATGCCGCCGCGCGCATCGTCAAGGCCGTCGCCCAAGGCCGCTACGACAAGGAAGTGTCGCCGGCGGAGGTCAAGGCGATCCTGGCCGGCGAGGTCGAGAAAGTTCTCGAGCCGGTCGCCAAGCCGCTCACCGTCGACCGCGCCAGGAGGCCGTTCGTGATCCTGATGATCGGCGTCAACGGCTCGGGCAAGACGACCACCATCGGCAAGCTGGCGGCGAAGTTCCGCGGCCAGGGCCTCGCCGTGATGCTCGCCGCCGGCGACACCTTCCGGGCCGCCGCCATCGAGCAGCTGAAAGTGTGGGGCGAGCGCACCGGCGCGCCGGTCCTCGCCCGCGAGCAGGGCGCCGATGCCGCCGGGCTCGCCTTCGATGCGCTCGCCGAGGCCAAGGCGAGAGGCATCGACGTTCTGCTCGTCGACACGGCCGGGCGCCTCCAGAACAAGGCCGGCCTGATGGCGGAGCTCGAGAAAATCGTGCGCGTCATGAAGAAGCTCGACGCAAGCGCGCCGCACGCGGTCCTGCTCGTCCTCGACGCCACCGTCGGGCAGAACGCGCTCTCGCAAGTCGAGCTGTTCCGGCAGACCGCCGGCGTCACGGGCCTTGTCATGACCAAGCTCGACGGCACCGCGCGCGGCGGCATCCTCGTGGCGCTGGCGGCCAAGTTCGGTGTGCCGGTGCACTTCATCGGCGTCGGCGAAGCGGTAGAAGACCTCGAGCCCTTCGCGGCGCGCGACTTCGCCCGCGCCATCGCCGGGCTGGAGGCAACAGCATGACCGGCGCCAGGCACATCAATCCCCTGCTCAAGCTGGCGCTCGAGGTCGGACCGCTGGTCATCTTCTTTCTGGCGAACGCCTATTCGGACCGATTCGGCGTCGCGCAGGACCGCCGCATCTTCGCGGCAACGGCGGTGTTCATCCTGGCCACGATCGTGGCGCTCGCCGTCCACTACGCCCTGGTGCGCAAACTGCCGATCATGCCGCTCGTCTCGGGCGCGGTCGTCGTTGTCTTCGGCGGACTGACCCTCTGGCTCGACGACGAATTGTTCATCAAGCTGAAGCCGACCATCGTCAACACGCTGTTCGGGCTCGTCCTCCTGACCGGCCTGTTTTTCGGCAAGCCGCTCCTCGCCGTCGTGCTCGACAGCGTCTTCGAGCTGACCGAGGAGGGCTGGCGCAAGCTCACCTTCCGCTGGGCGATGTTCTTCTTCGTCCTGGCCGCCCTCAACGAGATCGTTTGGCGCACGCAGACCACCGACACGTGGGTCAGCTTCAAGGTGTTCGGCATCATGCCGCTGACGGTCGCCTTCGCCCTCGCGCAGACGCCCCTCCTCATGCGCCACGAGGTCAAGAAGCTGGAAGCCGAATAGCTTGTCGTCCTCGGCCGGAGCGCCAAAGGCGCAGAGGGGAAGGGGATCCAGGCACGCGCAAGGTAGTGGCTTCTGGGATCCTCCTTCCCGGCGCCTCGCGCCGCCGGGGATGACAACGGGCTACTGTCCGGCCGCCCGCACCTTGTCCATGAAGGACCGCATCTGCCCCGGCTGGAGCGGCCCGATATGCTTGTGCCGAATGGTGCCGTCCGGGCCGACGACGAAGGTCTCGGGCACGCCGTAGACGCCCCAATCAATGGCCGCGCGCCCCGACGAATCGGCGCCGATGGCGGCGAAGGGGTTGCCGAGGTCGCGCAGGAAGCGGCGAGCGTTGTCGGGATTGTCCTTGTAGTTGATGCCGACGACCCGGATGGCAGGATTCTTGGCCAGCTCGACGAGGGCAGGATGCTCCTGCCGGCACGGCACGCACCACGACGCCCACACGTTCACGACCGTCACCCGGCCCTTGAGGTCGGCGTCGGAAAGGCCCGGCACGGGCGCGCCCGCTTCCGTCAGGCCCGGCACGGGGTCGAGGGCGAAGGCTGGCACCGGGCGGCCGATCAGGGCGGACGGCACGCGCGAGGGGTCGCCCGCGAACAGGCGCACCAGGAACAGCAGCGCCAGTCCCGCAAACACGAGGAGCGGCAGGACGTGGAGGAAGCGCAAGCGACGGGGCGCGTGGCTGCGCTCACCGGTCGGCGAGGTGTAAGCCGGCGGCACGCCGAGAGCGCTGTCGGGCTCGGCCATTCAAGCGCCTCCGGAGGCGCCGAGCGCCGCGCCGCCCGGTCCTGCGGCCGGCGCTTGCGAACGGCGCGTGACCCCGCGCGCCTCGAGTTCAGCGAGCGCCCGCACCTGAATCCTGTGGTCGAGCACGGCGCGCAGGATCAGCGCGGCCATCACGAGCGCCGTCGCCGCATAAGCGGCCGCGATGAAGAAGGCGTGCGGCCCGAGATCCATGGCTCAAGCCCGAGCATGATGCCGAAAAGTGGCGGCCACTTTTCGGAACAACATCATGCTCAACTCCTTAAGACCGATCACGATCATGCGTGATCTAGAGGCCGGTCGAGGCGCTCCGCCTCGAGGATCGTCAGGGTGCGCACGCGCCGCCGCAGGATCTCCGTGCGCATGCCGGCCAGGTGCAGCGTCACGGCGAACGCCATGAAGCCCGCGGCCATGACGAGGAGGGGGTAGAGCATGGAAGGATGGATGGCCGGCCCATCGAGCCGCAAGACCGAAGCCGGCTGGTGCAGGGTATTCCACCAATCGACCGAGAACTTGATGACCGGCAGGTTGACGACGCCGATCAGGGTCAGGATCGACACGGCGCGGGCCGCGCGGGCCGGCTCGTCGATGGTCCGCCACAAGGCGAGGATGCCGCAATACATGAGAAAAAGGACGAGCATGGAGGTGAGGCGCGCGTCCCAGACCCAATAGGTGCCCCACATCGGCTTGCCCCACAGGGCGCCGGTGACGAGGCAGATCAGCGTGAAGGCGGCCCCGATCGGCGCCGCCGCCTTCTGCGACACGTCGGCGAGCGGATGCCGCCAGATCAGCGTGCCGAGTGCCGACACCGCCATGAGGACATAGAAGAAGAGGGCGAGCCAAGCCGCCGGCACGTGCAGGAACATGATGCGCACCGTTTGGCCCTGCTGGTAATCGGCGGGCGCCACGAACCAGCTCAGATAAAGGCCGGCCGCGGCGAGCGCCGCCGCCGCGGCGGCGAGCCACGGCACGAGACGGCCGCTCAGCTCCATGAAGCGGGTCGGATTGGCGAGGCCCCACATGACTTCGGTGTAGCGGGAGCGCCCGAGGCTCGCAATGCGGCCAAATCCGCCCCACGTCTCACCGCGCCGCCGCCCGGCCACCGGGTCTGGATCGGCGTCGGCGCTCGTCTATAAGCGCCCCATGGGGGCGGGGAACACGGAGACGTCGTCGGACCGCGCCGCGTTCTGGCGCGGCGCGCGCGACGCCATGATCTTGACGGCCTGGGTGCTCGGCTTCTCGATCCTCGGCGTCGGCAGCCTCGCCCGCGACGCCGGATTCCCGGCCGGGGCGGCCGTGCTCTCGACGATCATCATGTGGGCCGGCCCGGCGCAGACGATCTTCTTCGCCAGCATCGCCGCCGGCGCCAGCCTGCCGGTCGTCGCCTTCGCGGTCACCCTGTCGTCGATCCGGCTCCTGCCGATGACGATGGCGATCCTGCCGCTCCTGCGCCGGCCGGGCCAGGGGCTCGCGACGCAGCTCGGCGCCGCTCATTTTGTCGCCGTGACCATGTGGGTCGAGGGCCTGCGCCGCGTGCCGCCGCTGCCGGCCGCGGAGCGCGTGCCCTATTTCTTCGGCTTCGCCAATGCCTGCCTCGTGGTCTGCACGATCACGACCTATGTCGGCTATTTCCTGCTCGGCGCCTTGCCGCTGCCGCTCGCGGCGGGCCTTCTGTTCCTGACGCCGGTGTTCTTCACGGTGTCGCTGGTGGCGGGCGCCCGCAGCCTGTCCGATTGGGCGGCGATGGCGCTCGGCGGCATCTTGGCGCCCCTCTGCAACGTGCTGCTCGGCAAGGACCTCGATCTTCTCGCCGCCGGGCTGATCGGCGGGACGGCGGCGTATCTCGTCGGCAAGACGGCCGGGGCGCGGCGATGAACGCCGATGCGCTGGCCGGCGCCGGCCTGTGGTGGCCCTATCTGCTCGTGATCGTGGTCGGGTTCCTGCCGAGCGAGGTCTGGCGCGTCGTTGCCGTGTTCCTGTCGCGCGGCCTCGACGAGCAATCCGAGATCCTGCAATGGGTGCGGGCGGTGGCGATCGCGCTCTTGGCCGGGGTGATCGCCAAGCTGCTGTTCACGCCTCCTGGCGTCCTCGCCGCCGTCCCGCTTGCCGGGCGGCTCGTGCCGATCGCGGTCGGCGTTGCCGGCTATCTCGCCACCCGGCGCGCCATCGTCGGGGTTCTGGCCGGCGAAGCGGCGCTGGTCGCCATCGCCTGGTGGGCGGACAGCAACTGAGGCGGCCGCGCTCAGTCCGCGTGGCGCAGGGCGGCGGCGGCGCCGGCGATGCCGAGAACCGACGCGCCGAGCGTCAGGGCGATCAGGATCAGGAGCGGGGTGGTGAAGGCGACCGTGCGGCCCGTCGCGGCGTTGGTCGCCGAGACGCCGAAGACGAGCGTCGGGATCATCAGCGGAAGCACGAGCACCGCGAGGATCAGGCCGCCGCGCCGGATCGAGGCCGTCAGCGCCGCCCCGACGGCGCCGATGAAGGTGAGCGCCGGCGTGCCGACGAGAAGCGTCGCGGCGGTGGCGAGCATCGCCTCCGGCGTCAGGGCGACGAGGAGGCCGAACAGCGGCGCCGCCAGCGCCAGCGGCAGCCCGGTCGTCAGCCAATGGGCGAGCGCCTTGGCCAGCACCACGAGCTCGAGGGGCAGCGGCGAGGCGAGCAGCAGGTCGAGGGAGCCGTCCTCCTCGTCCGCCTGGAATAGGCGGTCGAGACCGATCAGGGTCGCCAGCACCGCGGCCAGCCACAGGATCGCGGGGCCGATACGGGCGAGCAGGTTCAAGTCGGGCCCGAGCGCGAACGGCACGAGCGTGACGAGCATCAGGAAGAAGACCAGCCCGAGCGCCCCCGAGCCGCCGACCCGCGCCGCCAGCTTCACGTCGCGCGCGACGATCGCCGCGAAGGCGCGCGTCAAAACCCCTCTCCTTTGATGGGAGGGGTCGAGTCGCCGCGGGAGCGCAAGTCGGATGTTTCCGACTTGCGCATCTTGGCACCGAACTCGGGAACACCCGAGTTCGGGCGACCGGGTGAGGGTGGCAACGCTGCCCTCTCCCGAAAGGCCGCCTTTTCCCCCTCACCCGGCGCACCTTCGGTGCGCTTGACCTCCCCCACCCGGGGGGAGGTGGGTTGGTCGAGCTTCAGCTCCTTGGCGCCGCCGATGCCGAGCGGCGCATGGGTGGCCGCGACGATCAGGCCGCCGTCGGACAAATGCGCGGTCATGAGATGCAGGAGGGTGTCCTGCGCGGCGCCGTCGAGCGCCGCGATCGGCTCGTCGAGGAGCCACAGGGAGCGGTGCGCGACGAGGAGCCGCGCGAGGGCGACGCGCCGCCGCTGCCCGGCCGACAGATAGGCGACCGGCAGCGCGGCGGCATGAGCCAGGCCGACCGC
>DASQLE010000516.1:0-2673 GCA_035630175.1 Beijerinckiaceae bacterium | reverse complement strand
GATTACGACCGCTCACGCTTGCGCGGCCTTGTGCTCGAGGAAGGCGGGCCCAACAGCCATATCGCCATCGTGGCGCGAGCGCTGGGCATTCCGGCGATCGGCGAGGTCGAGAACGCGACCGCGCTCGTCGAGGCGGGCGATCCGATCATCGTCGACGGCGGCCTCGGCGACGTGCAGATCCGTCCGCCCCCCGACGTGCAGGCGGCTTACGCCGAGAAGGCGCGCCTGCGCGCCCGCCGTCAGGAGCAATATCGGCGCCTGCGCGACACGCCGGCCGTGACGCGCGACGGGGTCGAGATCAGCCTCCACATGAACGCCGGGCTCCTCGTCGACCTGCCTCATCTCGAGGAGACGGGCGCCGCCGGCGTCGGCCTGTTCCGCACCGAATTGCAGTTCATGATCGCCGAGCACCTGCCCTCGCCGTCCGAGCAGCAGGCGCTTTACCGGGCGGTGTTCACGGCCGCCGGCGACCGGCCGGTCGTCTTCCGCACCCTCGATGTCGGCGGCGACAAGATCCTGCCCTACATGCGCGCCGTCGAGGAGCCGAACCCGGCCCTCGGCTGGCGCGCGCTGCGCATCGGTCTCGACCGGCCGGGCCTCTTGCGGGCGCAGATGCGCGGCCTTCTCAAGGCCGCCGCCGGGCGCCATCTGCACGTTATGTTCCCGATGGTCGCGACAGTCGACGAGTTCCTGCGCGCCAAGGCGATCGTCGAGCGCGAGGAGGCGCATCTCAAGCGGCACGGGCACGACATGCCCGCGCAGCTGTCGCTCGGCGTCATGATCGAGATTCCCTCGCTGCTGTTCCAGATCGACGAGATCGCCCACGAGGCCGATTTCCTGTCGGTCGGATCGAACGACCTGATGCAATATCTCTTCGCGGCCGACCGCGAGAACCGCCTCGTCGCCAACCGTTTCGACGCGCTGAGCGCGCCGAACCTGCGCGCCCTGCGGCTGATCGCCGAGCGGGCCGAGGCGGTCGGCTGCCGCGTCGGCGTGTGCGGCGAGATCGGCGGCAAGCCGCTTGAAGCCATGACGCTGATCGGTCTCGGCTACCGCAGCCTGTCGATGTCGGCCGCGTCCATCGGCCCCGTCAAGGCAATGGTCCTCGCCCTCGAGGCGGATCGGCTCGCCGCCTTCTTGAAGGAGCAGCTCGCCTCCTCCGGCGGCTCCGAGTCCCTGCGTCCGGCTCTCGCCGCCTATGCCGAGCGCCACGGGATCGCGGCATGACCCTTGCCGCGGCCCTGCCGCCGGAGCGGCTCGACGCCATCCTGGCGCGCCATGCCAACATTACCGACACGCTGACGAGAGGTCCGGGAGCGGACATCTTCGTGACCCTGTCGCGGGAATTGTCGGACCTCGACCCGGTCGTCGAAGCCATCCGCGCCTACCGGGCGGCGGCCGATAACCTTGCGGGGCTCGACGCCCTTCTCGACGATCCCGCCACCGATCCGGACATGCGCGCTCTCGCCGAGGCCGAGCGGCCCGACGCCGTCGAAGCCGTGCAAGGCGCCATGCAAGAGCTGCGGCTGCTGCTTCTGCCCAAGGACGAGGCGGACGAGAAGAGCGCCATCCTCGAGGTGCGCGCCGGCACGGGCGGCGACGAAGCAGCGCTCTTCGCCGGCGACCTGTTCCGCATGTACGCCCGCTACGCCGAGCTGAAGGGCTGGCGGGTGGAGATGATCTCCGAGAGCTCCGGCACGGCCGGCGGTTACAAGGAGATCGTCGCCGAGATCAAGGGCCGCGGCGTCTTCGCCCGCCTCAAGTTCGAGAGCGGCGTCCACCGTGTGCAGCGGGTGCCCGACACGGAAACGCAGGGGCGCATCCATACCTCCGCCGCGACGGTCGCCGTGCTGCCGGAAGCGGAGGACGTCGACATCGCCGTCAACGACGCCGACCTGAAGGTCGACACCATGCGCGCGCAGGGCGCCGGCGGCCAGCACGTCAACAAGACGGAATCGGCCATCCGCATCACGCATCTGCCGAGCGGCATCGTGGTGTTCGTCCAGGACGAGCGCTCGCAGCACAAGAATCGCGCCCGCGCCATGGCGCTCCTGCGGGCGCGCCTCTACGACGCCGAGCGTTCGGCCAAGGACGCCGCGCGCGCCGCCGACCGCAAGTCGCAAGTCGGCTCGGGCGACCGCTCGGAGCGCATCCGCACCTACAACTTCCCGCAAGGCCGGGTCACCGACCACCGCATCAACCTCACCCTCTACAAGCTCGAGGAAGTGCTCGAGGGCAACGCGCTCGACGAGCTGATCGACGCGCTCGTCACCGAGCACCAAGCGGCGCTTCTCGCGGCGGAGCAACCATGATGCCCCCTTGCCGGGAGGGGGGCGCGCCGATCGACCTCGCCGCTTCAACAAACCGCGCCGAGGCCTTGGCCCTGCTCTGCCGCACATTCGCCAAAGCAGGACTCGACACGCCGGACCTCGATGCGCGCCTTCTGCTAACCGAGGCGCTTCAGGTCGATGCTGTCGAAATCGCGGTGCGGCTTCATTGCCGGCTCGGCCCTGAAGCGGCGGCGCGCCTCGCCGGCTTCGCCCGCCGCCGCCTCGCCCGCGAGCCGATCGGACGCATCCTGGGCCGGCGCGAATTCTGGAGCCTTCCCTTCGCGCTCTCGCCCGAGACCCTCGAGCCGCGCCCCGAGACCGAGACCGTCGTCGAGACCGCGCT
>DASQLE010000515.1:0-6774 GCA_035630175.1 Beijerinckiaceae bacterium | reverse complement strand
CGCGCCGCGCAGGCGAGCGTCACCATCCTGGACAGCAGCGGGAGCGTCGTCGCCAGCAGCACCCAATCGGTGCCGGCCGGGTCGCAGAAGTTCATCTGGGACGGCAGAACGAGCACCGGCGGCACGGCGCCGCCCGGCGACTACACGATCCAGATCACGGCGCGCGACGCTTCCGGCCAGAGCGTGTCCGTCAAG
Source organism: Beijerinckiaceae bacterium (assembly GCA_035630175.1). GTDB lineage: Bacteria > Pseudomonadota > Alphaproteobacteria > Rhizobiales > Beijerinckiaceae > JAJKJG01. Next base: position 6,579 of record DASQLE010000515.1, on the reverse strand, counting down.
ACCGAGATCGTCGGCCGGGTCGAATCCGTGGACGTGTCCGAGGGGCAGCCGGTGCTGATCGTGGGGTCGAACCGGGTGCCGCTCGACAAGGTGAGGGCCATCACGTGGCCGTCGAGCTGAGGCGAATCGCAGATTTCGTGAGTCTGCGTCGCCGTTTAGGCAAATTTAAGCGCCGCCCCCTATCGTCTGGCCCTGTGGTCAGTTGAGTGTGTGTGAGCGTATCATGACCGAAGCCCACCGTCGGGTTAAGTATGTTATCGGCCCGGATGGCAGTCCGCTGACCATCGCCGACCTTCCGCCAACCAATACGCGCCGCTGGGTCATCCGCCGCAAGGCGGAGGTCGTCGCGGCCGTGCGCGGCGGCCTTCTCAGTCTCGAGGAGGCGTGCAGCCGCTATACCCTGACGGTCGAAGAGTTTCTGAGCTGGCAGCAATCGATCGACCAGCACGGCCTTGCCGGCCTGCGGACCACCCGCATCCAGCATTACCGCCAATAATCGCGAGCTTTCCGGGGTCTTGGTGAATGACTCGCTAAGGCCGCCGGCCGGCCGGCGCTGCATCATTCGTGCGGCATCGCTCTGCCGTTAACCCGCCGCTAACTCAGAACCGGGAAATTCTTGCCTACCGACGCACGCAACAGCGGCGTCAGAGGCTTGGCGGTTCGACCGGTGAACGGGTCCCTGGAAATTTTGACGCGCCTGGGACCGACGCGGATCGCCGCGATGGGCGGCGTCACGCTCGCCCTGATCGCCTTCTTCGCCTTCGTCATCATGCGGGTCTCGCAACCCGCCATGGGCGTCCTCTACACCGACCTGTCCCTGCAGGACGCCGGCGCCCTCGTCCGCGATCTCGACGCCAAGGGCATCCGTTACGAGACCCGCGGCGACGGGCAGACGATTCTGGCGCCGCGCTCCGATCTCGCCCGCATCCGCATGGACCTTGCCGGCAAAGGGCTGCCGGCGGGCGGCGGCATGGGCTACGAGATCTTCGACAAGGGCGACGCCTTCTCGTCGACGAGCTTCGTCCAGAACATCAATCACCTGCGCGCCCTCGAAGGCGAGCTGTCGCGCACCATCCGGGCGATCGGGCGCGTGCAGGCGGCGCGCGTCCACCTCGTCATGCCCGAGCGGCGGCTGTTCGAGCGCGACAGGGAGCCGCCGCGCGCCTCCATCGTCCTCAAGCTGCGCGGCGAGCTGGAGCCCGGCCAGGTCCGCGCCGTCCGTCATCTGGTCGCCTCCGCCGTGGAAGGGCTGAAGCCGGAACGCGTCTCGATCGTCGACGAACAGGGCCGGCTCCTCGCCGACGGCGCGCAATCGGACGCATCCGGGGCCAGTCTTGCGCTCGACGAGAAGCAGGCCGCCACCGAGCGGCGGCTGCGCGGCCAGGTCGAGCAGATCGTGGCCGGAATCGTCGGCAGCGGACGCGCCCGCGTCCAGGTGGCGGCCGAATTCGACGTCAACCGCATCGAGAGCCGCTCGGAAACCTTCGATCCGGAAAGCCGCGTCGTGCGCTCGACGCAGACCCGCGCCGAGAATCAGGTCTCGGGCAATCCCGACGGTCCCGTCAGCGTCGGCAACGAATTGCCCGGCGCCAATGCCCAGGGCGGCAACCCGCCCGGCCGCGACGCCTCGAACAAGAACGAGGAGGTCGTCAATTACGAGATCTCGCGCACGACGCGCACGGAGGTGATCGAAGGCGGCCGCGTGAAGCGCCTGTCGGTGGCCGTGCTTCTCGACGGCGTCTATAGCCGCGGCGCCAACGGCGAGACGACCTACCAGCCCCGCCCGCCCGAGGAGCTGGAGCGCATCGCCGCGCTGGTGCGGACCGCCATCGGCTTCGACCGTAACCGCGGCGATCAGGTCGAGGTCGTCAACCTGCGCTTTGCCGAGACGCCCGCCGGCGTCGCCGAAATTCCCGAGGAAACGCTCCTGACGGCCCTGTTCAGCCCGACCCGGGAGGACATCTTGCGGCTGATCGAGCTCACCGTGATCGCGCTGCTGACGCTGATCGTGCTGCTCTTCGTCGTGCGCCCGATGGTCAGGAAGGCGATCGGCCCCGGCGGCGGCGGTGGCACGACGAGCCTGCTCGACATGCAAGGCGGAAGCGGAGCGCCCGTGACCGCGCTTCCGCAGCATAACGCCACCACGCAAATGCTGGAGATCGCCAAGATCAACGGCCAAATCCGGGCGGAGACGGTCGACCAGGTCGGCAACATGGTCGCCGCCAACCCGCAGGAAACCGTCGCCGTCCTGCGCGGCTGGATCCACGAGCGCTGAGGTCGGACAGGTGAAGAGCGCATGAGCGAGCAGATCGAAATGGCCGAGGTGAACGAGATGAGCGGGCCGCAGCGCGCCGCCGTGCTTCTCCTCATCCTGGGCGAAAAGCATGGCGGCCCGATCTGGTCCATGCTTGAGGAAGACGAGATCAAGCGCGTCTCCTACGCCATGGCCCAGCTCGGCTCGATCGAGACCAAGATGGTCGAAGCGCTGGTCGTCGACTTCATCTCCCGTCTCTCGACGGCGGGCGCGGTCACGGGCAGCATCGACCGCACCGAGGAGCTGCTCGGCAAGATTTTTCCGGCCGACCAGGTCTCGAGCATCATCTCGGAGATCAAGGGCGCGTCGGGCCGGCGCATGTGGCAGCGGCTGTCGCATATCGACGCCGAGGTTCTCGCCACCTACCTGCGCAGCGAATACCCGCAGACGGTCGCCGTCATCCTGTCGCGCATCAGCCCCGACCACACCGCCCGCGTGCTCTCGATCCTGCCGGACGACTTCGCCGTCGACGTCATGAACCGCATGCTCAAGATGGAGACGGTGCAGAAGGAGGCGCTGGAGCATATCGAGGACACGCTGCGCAACGAGTTCGTCACGACCATCTCGCAGGCCTCGCGCCGTGACGCCAACGAGCTCATGGCCGAGATCTTCAACGCCTTCGACCGGCAGACGGAGTCGCGCTTCTTCGCGGCGCTCGAGACCGTCAACCGCGGCTCCGTCAAGAAGATCCGCGAGCTCATGTTCACCTTCGAGGATCTCACCAAGCTCGATCCCGGCAGCGTCCAGACCCTCATGCGCCAGGTCGACAAGGATACGCTCGGGCGCGCCCTCAAAGGCGCCACCGAGCCGGTGCGGACGTTCTTCTTCGCCAACATGTCGAGCCGCGCGTCCAAGAACCTGCAAGACGAGATGTCCTCCATGGGACCGATCAGGCTGAAGGACGTCGACGACGCCCAGAACAAGATCGTCAGTCTCGCCAAGGATCTCGCCGACCAGGGCGAGATCATGATCTCGAAGAACCGCGCTGAGGAGGAGCTCGTCTACTGACGAGGCAGAAACCCGTGAGCACCAGCGCGAGCAAATTCCTCTTCGATTGCGACTTCGGCGCGCCGAGCGGCGGCAGCGCCAAGACCATCGCCGCCGTGCAGGAGGCGGAAACACGCGGTTACGCCCGCGGCGTCGAGGACGGGCGCCGGCAGGGGGCTGCCGAAGCGGACGCGCAGCTCACGGCGGCGATCCGCCGTCTCGCCGAGGGCGCCGCGGCGCTCCTCGCCGGCCTCGACGCCTACCAGGCGCGGCTCGAGGAGGAGGCGCTCGCCTTCGGGAGCGCGCTGGCGCGCAAGCTCGCCGGGACGGCCCTCGCCGCGCAGCCCCTCGAGCCGATCCTGGAAGCCGCGCGCTCGGCGTTCCAGCACTTGCGCGGCGTGCCGCACCTCGTCGTGCGCGTGAACGAGGCGCTGGTCGAAGCCGTCGAGGCGCACGTGCAGCGCATCGCCCGCGAGCGCGGCTACGAAGGGCGGCTCGTGGTGATCGGCGAGCCCGACATTTCGCCGGGCGACGGCCGCATCGAATGGGCCGACGGCGGCGTGGTGCGCGAGCAGGGTCGCATCGAAGCGGCCGTCGCCGGCGCGCTGGCAGGCATTCCCGGCGCCGGCCGCTGATCCAGATTGCAAAGGACGACAATGGCAACCGGAACCGACCTCCCCCTCCCCCAGCTCGATGAAAGCGACGTCGCCTTCGGGGCCGGCCAGATGACGCCGGCTTCGACCCGGGACGCGCCCGTCACGGCCAAGAGCGCGGCCGATCTCGAGCAAGTCTTCGACGTGCCGGTCATCATCTCGGCGGTTCTCGGCAACTCGCGCATGCCGATCGGCGACCTTTTGAAGCTGGCGCCGGGCGCCATCCTCGAGCTCGATCGCCGCGTCGGCGAGGCGATCGACATCCTGGTCAACAACCGCCTTGTCGCACGCGGCGAGGTGGTGCTGGTCGACGAGCGGCTCGGCGTGACCATGACGGAAATCATCAAGAACGGTCCCTAAAGCATGCTGCCGAACAGCATGCTCAACGCTTTGGAATCGATCACGTGCATGCGTTTTAACCGGTTCAATCGAAACGCACCGTGATCCAACCGGCTGTCTGAAGGAACAAATCCATGCGTCTTCTCATCATCGGCCGCCTCAACGGCGAACTCGTCACCGCCTCCAAGATCGCCATGAGCCGCGGCGCCGGGGTGACCCAGGCGGACGGCATCGAGCAGGGCCTTTCGGTGCTGCGCGCCAAAGGCGCCGACCTCATCATGATCGACGTCGGCCTGTCGGTGCGCGACCTCGTCGCGGCGCTCGACGCCGAGCGCATCCGCACGCCGGTGATCGCCTGCGGAACCGGCACCGACGCGCGCGCCGCGGTCGCCGCCATCCAGGCCGGCGCCAAGGAATACATCCCGCTGCCGCCGGACCCCGACCTCATTGCCGCGGTGCTCGAGGCGGTCGCCGCCGACAGCCGCTCTTTCGTGTGGCGCGACGAGGCCATGGAACGCATCGTCAAGCTGGCCGAGCAGATCGCGCGGTCGGAGGCGTCGGTCCTGATCACCGGCGAGAGCGGCACCGGCAAGGAAGTGCTCGCCCGTCACGTGCACGCCAAATCCCTTCGCAAGGACAAGGCCTTCGTCTCGGTCAACTGCGCGGCGATCCCCGACAACCTCCTCGAATCGGAACTGTTCGGGCACGAGAAAGGCGCCTTCACCGGAGCCGTCGCGCGGCGCATCGGCAAATTCGAGGAGGCGCATGGCGGCACGCTCCTGCTCGACGAGATCTCCGAGATGGACGTGCGCCTGCAGGCGAAGCTGCTGCGCGCCATCCAGGAGCGGGTGATCGACCGCGTCGGCGGCTCCCAGCCGGTGCGCGTCGACATCCGCATCATCGCTACCTCGAACCGCAACCTCGCCGAGGAAGTCCGGAAGGGCACGTTCCGCGAGGACCTGTTCTACCGGCTCAACGTCGTTCAGCTACGCATCCCGGCGCTGCGCGAACGCCCCGCCGACATCCTCGAGCTGGCCGGGTTCTTCGCCAAGAAATACGCCGACGTGAACGGCGTGCCGATGCGGCCGCTGTCGCTCGAGGCGAAGCGTCTGGTCGGCCGGAGCCCGTGGCGCGGCAACGTGCGCGAGCTCGAGAACACGATTCATCGCGCCGTGCTGCTCGCCGAGGGCCCCGAGATCGACGCCGAGGCGATCCGCACGCCCGAAGGCGAAGCGATGGCGCCGGTGCCGTCCGATCCGGCCAGCCGCGCCGCCCGCACGGCGGAGGCGGTGACGCGGGCGCTCGTCGGCCGCACGGTCGCCGAGGTCGAGCGCGATCTCATCCTCGACACCCTCGATCATTGCCTCGGCAACCGCACGCATGCCGCCCGCATCCTCGGCATCTCGATCCGCACCCTGCGCAACAAGCTCAGCGAATACACGGGGGCCGGCATCGCCGTAGCCGAGCCCGGGCAGGCGCGCATCGCCAGCGCCTAGGTGGGCTTTCGCTGGCTGCGCCGCCACGCGCCGCACCGGAGACCGCCTCGCCCGCGCCATAAACCTTGCGCAAAGCGCGGCATGCGTTGGACCGGGCGATTCCTGGTCGCCCTGGTTCTGATCGGGGCGATCTACTTCTTCTCTCCCTATGTGGCGCTCTACGGCCTGGCCAAGGCGGTCGAGGCCCGGGATGTCGCGTCCATCGAGCAGCGGGTGAACTTTCGCGCCGTGCGCACGTCCCTCGCCAAGCAATTGATTCCCGCCTACTTGATCGCGACGGGGCGTGAGAGCGAGCTCAAGGGCTCGCGCGGCCAGGCAATGGTCGGCATCGGCGCGACGATCGCCGATCCGCTCATCGCGCGCTATCTCTCGCCGGCCGCCCTGGCCGGGCTTCTGAACGATCCGCGCCTCGCCGCCGGCGAATCGGGCTCCGCCGCAAGCGGCGGCTTCGGTCTCGCCTCGTTGCAGGACGCCTGGCGGCTGTTCGTCACGGCCCAGAGCCGCGGCTTTCGGGCGATCTCCTTCCTAGTGCCGGTCGACCGTCCTGCCGACGAGCAGTTCCGTCTGCAACTGCGCATCAAGGGCTTCGGCTGGCGGCTGGTCGGCATCGAGCTGCCGCCGCCGATCCTGCAGCGGCTCGTGCAGGAGCTCATCAAGAGCAATCCGGCGGCGAGTTGAATCCGGCCGCCGAGCTCTCGGCGGGCTGGATCGATGTCAGGACGGTGGGCAGGTCAATGCGCCCCGACATCCGGGCGCGCGCGGCAAGCCGCGGGCGAGCCGACGACCCGCA
>DASQLE010000514.1:0-3896 GCA_035630175.1 Beijerinckiaceae bacterium | reverse complement strand
GGTCCCTATGACGATTTCATCCAGATCGACGCGGCTGTGAACCGCGGCAATTCGGGAGGTCCGACCTTCAACCTCAAGGGCGAGGTGGTCGGGGTCAACACCGCCATCGCTTCGCCGTCCGGCGGCAATGTCGGCATCGCTTTCGCCATACCGGCCCATGTCTCCGAGAGGGTCGTGGCCGATCTGCGCGACGACGGCAAGGTGACGCGCGGCTTCATCGGCGTGCAGATCCAGCCGATCACGAAGGAGATCGCCGACGGCATCGGTCTCAAGGACACGCGGGGAGCGCTGGTCGCCGACACGACCCGCGACAGCCCGGCCGCCAAGGCCGGCATCAGGAGCGGCGACGCCATCGTCGCGGTCGACGGAGAGCCCATCAAGGACGCGCGCGCCCTGTCGATGAAGATCGCGTCCTACCCGCCGGGCCGGAGCGTGCCCATGACCGTTTGGCGCGAAGGCCGCGAGCGCACCGTCACGATCGAGGTCGGCGGGCAGGAGGGCGAGCGCCGCGCGCGGGCGGATCTCGGCTCGAGTCGCACCGACGAGGGCCAGGCGCGTCTCGGCCTCCAGCTCGCTCCCGCCCAGGACGGCGAGGACGGCGTCGTGATCGCCGAGGTCGATCCGCAGAGCGCCGCCGCCGAGAAGGGCGTGCGCAAGGGCGACGTCATCCTGGATGTCGGCGGCCAGGCCGTGTCGCGGCCGCAGGACGTGCGGTCGGCGGTCGAGGCCGCCCGCAAGGACGGCCGCAAGACCGTGCTGCTGCGGGTCAAGAGCCGGGAAGGCGTCCGCTTCGTGGCGGTCCCCTTCGCGACGAGCTGAGCACCATTCCGCGAAGTGTCACACGGTTCGCGAACGGGATGATGCGGCAAACAAGAGAGCTGAACAGCCTCTCGTGGCTCCGCCCACGAAAGGCTGTTTAGCCGCAGACCCCGTCATCGGGCGCCGGATGCGGTGTCCGATACCGGGATGCCGGGCAGCAATCCCGTCGCCCCCGCCCAGCCCGGGATCTCGCGTTTGCGGCAGGCCGGATCCGTCCGGCCTGCCGCTCGTGCGTTTTGCGGGTTAGTATGACGACATGCGCATTCTGATCGTCGAGGACGACCGCGAGGCGGCCGCCTACCTGACCAAGGCCCTGCGCGAGGCCGGCCATGCGGCCGATCCCGCGCATGATGGGCTCGACGGCTATGCCATGGCCCGCGAAGGCCATTACGACGTGCTCGTGGTCGACCGCATGCTGCCGAAGCTCGACGGCCTGTCCCTCATCCGGTCCCTCCGCGAGCAGGCCATCGCGACGCCCGTCCTGATCCTCTCGGCGCTCGGCCAGGTGGACGATCGGGTCAAGGGCCTGCGCGCCGGGGGCGACGATTACCTGCCGAAGCCCTATGCCTTTTCGGAACTCTTGGCCCGCGTCGAGGTTCTCGCCCGCCGGGGGCGGTCTGCGGTCGGCGGCGAGCCCACGTCCTACCGGGTGGGCGAGCTCGAGCTCGACCGTCTGTCGCACCGGGTCACCCGCAACGGGACGGAGATCGTCCTGCAGGCGAGGGAGTTCCGGCTCCTCGAATACCTCATGAAGCATGCCGGGCAGGTCGTCACCCGCACCATGCTTCTGGAACACGTCTGGGACTATCATTTCGACCCCCAGACCAACGTCATCGACGTCCATGTCTCGCGCCTGCGCGCGAAGATCGACAAGGGGTTCGAGCGCCCGCTGATCCACACCGTGCGCGGCGCCGGCTACGTCATCCGTGCGGGCGGGGAGGGGCCGGAGTGAGTTCCTCCCCGGTGATTGCCTGCCCATGACGGCCCTTGGCAAGCTCTTCCGCACGACCGCCTTCAAGCTGTCGCTTGTCTATCTGGCGATCTTCACCGTCTTCGCCTTCGTCATTCTCGGCTACGTCGCCTGGAATGCGCGTCGCATCCTGGATGATCAGATCATCTCGACGGTCGAGGCGGAGATCAGCGGGCTGTCGGAGCAATACCGTCTCGGCGGCATCCGCCGGCTGGTGACCGTCGTCGAGCGGCGCGCCAGCCAGCCCGGCGCCTCGCTGTATCTGGTGACGACCCCCAACGGCGAGCGCGTCGTCGGCAATATCGGCGTGCTTCCGCCCGGCACCCTGGATCGGCCCGGCCAACGCGAGATCGATTACGCCAGGGGCGAGGACGGCCAGGAGATGAGCAGCCGCGCCATCGTCCGCACGTACATCCTGCCCGGCGGCTTCCGCCTTCTCGTCGGCCGCGACGTCGAGGAGCGGCTGCGCATCCGCGACATCATCCGCCGCGCCTTCGGCTGGTCGCTGCTCCTCGTCGGCGTGCTCGGCTTCTTCGGCGGTTGGTTCGTGACCCGGCGCGTGCTCAAGCGCGTCGACGCCATGACCGACACGACCCGCACCATCATGGCCGGCGATCTCACCGGCCGCCTCGCCGTGAGCGGGACGGGCGACGAGCTCGACCGGCTGGCGCAGAACCTCAACGCCATGCTCGAGCGCATCGGCGAATTGATGACGGGGCTCAAGGAGGTGTCCGACAATATCGCCCACGACCTCAAGACTCCGCTGACGCGCCTGCGCAACAAGGCCGACGAGGCGCTTCGCACCGCGCAAACGCCGGATCAGCTTCGTGCCGCGCTGGAGGCCAATATCGAGGAAAGCGACAACCTGATCCGTATCTTCAACGCGCTCCTCATGATCGCGCGGCTCGAGGCCGGCGAGGCACGCGAGACGATGACCGATTTCGACGCCGCCGAGGTCGCGCGCAGCGTCGGCGAGCTCTATGAGGCGGCGGCGGACGAGAAAGGCGTGCCCTTGCGCGTCTCGGTTCAGGAGGGGCTTCCGGTGCACGGCAGCCGCGAGCTGGTCGGGCAGGCCTTGGCGAACCTGCTCGACAACGCACTCAAATACGGGGCGCCGGCGCAAGCGGGGGCGCCGCCGCAGCCCGTCTCGGTCGAGGCGAGCCGGGAGAACGAGCGGGTCGTCATAACCGTCGGCGACCGGGGACCGGGCATTCCGGAGGGCGAGCGCGGTCGCGTGCTCGAGCGCTTCGTGCGTCTCGAGAGCGCCCGCTCCCGTCCCGGTTTCGGCCTCGGTCTCAGCCTGGTGTCGGCGGTGGCGCGCCTGCACGGCGGAAGCGTGCGGCTCGACGACAATGCGCCCGGCCTCAAGGCCGTGCTGTCCCTGCCGTTGCGCCGTTCTAACCCTCCCCCCGCTGCGGGGGAGGGCGGACTCAGGCGGAGCCCGAGCCGGGAGAGGGGGCGAATAGCGGAAGCGGCGTTCCCCTCTCCCGACCCGGCCTAACGTCCGGGCCACCCTCCCCGCAAAGGGGGGAGGGACAGAACCGCGCGGAGGGTTGAGCCTTCGCTCGGGAGACCGTAACGCTCAACGGCAGTCTCCCATGGCCGAGAGGCGCGGCGCCGAGACCATGACAGTTGGCATCGAAGGTCCGGCCTCGGCAGGGAGAGGCGACAGTCTCGCCGCGCGCGTCGTGCAGGCGCCCTCTGTCGCGGACATGCAGCGCGCCGAAAGCCGGCTCGCGGATTTGATCGAGCGCGCCCGAAACGCGCCGGACGCGCAAACACTGCTGCCGCATCTGGAGGCGGGCGCCTTCCATGATCTCCTGCTCGCGATCGCCGATCATTCGCCGTTCTTGTGGCAGCTCGCGCTGGCGCAGCCGGCCCGGCTCGCACGCTGCGCCGGCCATTCGCCAGAGGCGATCGGGCGCGATCTGGTCGCCGAAGTCGGCAAGCTCTTTCGGCGGCCGGGCATCACGCAAGCGGAGGCTGGGCGGGACTTGCGCAAGGCGCGCGCGCTGCACGCCCTCACGGTGGCGCTCGCGGATATCGGCGGCGCGTGGAGCGTGGACGAGGTCACGCGCGCCCTGTCCGCCTTCGCGGACGCCTGCGT
>DASQLE010000513.1:0-14565 GCA_035630175.1 Beijerinckiaceae bacterium | reverse complement strand
GTGAGCTTTGTCGAGGAACTCGGCGCCACGCAGCTCTTTCACGGCAAGGTCGGCGGCGACGAGTTCGTGGTTCAGGCTCCGACCGGCGAAATCCCCGTCACCACCAGCCAGCTCGCCCTCGCGGTCGACGCCGGCAACGTGCATCTGTTCGATCCGGTCACGGGCGAGCGTCTCGGGCGCGTGCCCTCCCACTAGAAACGAAGAGCCCGGCGTCGCGCCGGGCTCTCGATACGCCGGAATATCCGGATCAGCCGCAGCGGCGCACGGTGCGGTAGACGATGCTGCCGTTCGGACGCACAACGCGCTCGCGCACCGTGCGGCAGCGGTCTCGCCAACCCCAATCGGGCGTGCAGCGGCGGACGGCGCGATAGATGACGCGGCCGTTCGGCCGCACCACGCGCTCGCGCCGGACGGTGCAGGCCGCCTGTTCGACGAGCCCCGGCGCCTCGATCCGCTGCGGCGAGAAGCGGGCGCTTGCCTCCGTCGGGGGAAAGCCCCCCAAAACGGCGGCGGCAGCGGCACCGATAAGGAACTTTTTCATCAGTTTGTCTCCGGCAGGAAGCGGCTCCGGAGAACGATGCGCCTCGCCCTCGGTTCCTGCCGGTTCTCGCTCCGGCGCTAATAGGTCGCACGCCCGCCCGAAAGGTCGAACACCGCGCCGGTCGTGAAGCTGTTCTCGGGGCTTGCCAGCCACGCCACCATCGCGGCGATCTCCCTAGTCTCGACGAAGCGCCCGCGCGGGATCTTGGACAGCATGAAGGCGATGTGCTCCTGCGTCATCTGATCGAAGATGCGCGTGCGCGCGGCCGCCGGCGTCACGGCGTTGACGGCGATGTCGTAGCCGGCGAGCTCCTTGCCGAGGGATTTGGTCAAGGCGATCACGGCCGCCTTGGAGGCCGAATAGGCGGCGGCGTTCGGGTTGCCCTCCTTGCCGGCGACGGACGCGATGGTGACGATGCGGCCGTAGCCCTGGCCGATCATCGATGGCGCCACGGCGCGGCAGCAATGAAAGGTGCCGTCGACGTTGATGCGCATGATGCGCGACCAGTCGTCGAGCGGGTATTCCCACGTCGTCGCGTTGGGGCCGGAGATGCCGGCGCTGGTGACCAGGATATCGATCGGCCCGTGCGCGCCCTCGGCCGCCTTGGCGGCCCGCATCACGGCGGCGGCGTCGGTCACGTCGACGGCGCGGCCCGTGACGGCCTCGCCGATATCGGCCGCCGTCTCGTCGGCAAGGTCGCCGTCGAGGTCCCAGATCTCGACCGTCGCGCCGCTCGCCGCGAAGCGCTCGGCGATGGCCTGGCCAATTCCCTGAGCCCCGCCGGTGACGATGGCGACATGCCCGTTGAGGTCGATCTGGTTCATGAGGCGCTCCAGGCTGAAAGGTTCACCGTAAATTAACCCTGTTCCGAACGGGAGGGTCGAGGGCGCGGGTTTTCTGCCGGTTGACGGACCCCTGCCCTGCTCCCGCCCGGGAGAGGGGACCGATCCGGACAATTTTACGGTTTCGCCAAGCGCGGTTTTTACGGGGTGGCGGTAACGTCGGGGTCATCTTGACCGATGGCCGCCGCCGGTGGCCGGAAACGTTGCGGCCAACCCATGCTTGGACGATTCTCAGCGCGCGTCAGCGCCAAGCCGTATGCGGAAGCGCCTCCGCCGCCCTTGCCGTCGCTCCTCGCCTCTCACGTCGAGGCGCCTCGCCCGCCCGTGGACGAGGCCGAGGACATCGCAGCGACGGCGGTCGTCGAGGCCGCCGCTCCGCTTGAGGCGGCCGACGCGGCCGCGCCGGCCGTCGACGCGCCGAAGCCGGTGCCGATGGCGCCGATCGCCTTCGCCGAGTCGGCCGCAGGCGCCCTCCTCGGCAAGCAGAAGCTGCTCGACGCCAAGGTGCGCCTGCACAAGAAGCTGCTCGATGAATTGAACCTCGCGGCTTTCGAGAAGCTGCCGGAAGAGGAGCTCCGCCGCGAGGTCCGGGCCATGATCTCGGATTGGGTCAAGGGCGAGCGCCTGGCCCTCAACACGCAGGAGCTCAACACCTTCGTGTCCGAGGTGATGGACGAGATGACCGGACTCGGCCCCCTCGAGCCCCTGCTCAAGGACCCGAGCATCGCCGACATCCTCATCAACGGCCACCAGAACATCTTCGTCGAGCGCAGCGGCATGCTCGAGCCGGTGCCGTCGCTGTTCAAGGACGAGGCGCATCTCATGCGCATCATCCAGAAGATCGTCTCCGCCGTCGGCCGGCGCGTCGACGAATCGAGCCCGCTTTGCGACGCCCGCCTGCTCGACGGATCGCGCTTCAACTGCGCCGTACGGCCGATCGGCGTCGACGGGCCGCTCGTCTCGATCCGCAAGTTCTCGAAATCGAAGCTCTCGCTCGACAAGCTGGTCGAGATGGGGGCCATCCGGCCGCAGATGGCCGAGCTGCTGGCCGCCGCCGTCAAGGCGCGCATCACCACCATCGTGTCGGGCGGCACGGGCTCCGGCAAGACGACCATGCTCAACGCCCTGTCGGCCTATATTTCGCATACCGAGCGCCTCATCACCATCGAGGACGCGGCCGAGCTGCAATTGCAGCAGCCGCATGTCGCCCGCATGGAGACGCGCCCGCCGAATATCGAAGGCAAGGGCGAGATCCGTCAGCGCGACCTCGTCAAGAACGCGCTGCGCATGCGCCCCGAGCGCATCATCCTCGGCGAGTGCCGCGGCGAGGAAGCCTTCGACATGCTCCAGGCCATGAATACCGGTCACGAGGGCTCGATGGCGACCATCCACGCCAACAACCCGCGCGAGGCGATCTCCCGCCTCGAGCAGATGATCGGCATGGCCGGGCTGCCCATGAGCCAGACCTCCATCCGCGGCCAGATCGCGGCGGCGGTGCGCATGGTCGTGCAGCTGCAGCGCCTCGCTGACGGCAAGCGCCGCGTCACCTCTGTCGCCGAGATCACCGGCATGGAGGGCGACATCATCCAGATGCAGGAGATCTTCAAATACGTGCGCACCGGCACCGATGCCGACGGCACGACGCAGGGCCATCACGTCGCCACGGGCGTGCGCCCGCGCTTCCTGCAGGACCTGATCGCGCACGGCATCAATATCCCGGGCTCGTATTTCGATCCCTCGAAGCCGCTCTGACCATGTCCTTCGATCTCGATCCGGCGCTGCTCTTCTATGCCTTCGCGGGCCTATCCGCGGTGCTCGTGGCGGAGGCCGTCTACCTCCTGTTCCACAACACGCGCGGCTACCGCGACCGGGTCAACCGGCGCCTTCAGATCGCCGGCAAGGAGGCCGATCGCGAGAAGGTCCTCGTGCAGTTGCGGCGCGAGCGCGGGCTGTCGGCCGACGGCGATCATCTCCTGCCGCTCGCCGCGTTCAATCGTCTCGTCCTGCAATCGGGCGTGACCGTCACGCCGGCGCGCATCGCGCCGCGCCTCATCGGCGTCGCCCTCGTGGCCTTCGTGGTGATCCAGTTCGTGCGGGGCGATTGGTTCGAGGCCTTGGCTGGAACGGCTCTGGTGGTCGCGCTGCTGCCGTTCGCCGTGCTGCTGTACCTGCGCAAGCGCCGGCGCAACAAATTTGGGGAGCAGTTCCCCGAGGCGATCGACGTCATCGTGCGCAGCCTGCGCGCCGGCCACCCGGTGCCCGTCGCGATCGGCATGGTGGCGCGCGAGCTGCCCGACCCGGTCGGCAGCGAGTTCGGCATCGTCGCCGACGAGGTCACCTACGGGTCCGATCTCGAAACCGCCATGCGCGGCATGCACGACCGCGTCGGCCAGGAGGACATGCCGCTCTTCGTTACCTCGGTAGCGATCCAGGCGACGACCGGCGGCAATCTCAGCCAGATCCTCGACAATCTGTCGAAGGTCATCCGCGAGCGCTTCAAGATGCGGCGCAAGATCAAGGGCCTGTCGGCGGAAGGCCGCGCCGGCGCCCTGATCCTGACCTTGACCCCGTTCATCGTCTTCACCCTCGTCAACACGATCTCGCCGACCTTCTACGGGGACGTGTGGCATGTGCCCGCGGTCCGCTACGGTCTCGGCATGGCGGTGGCGTGGATGTTCCTCGGCAACCTGATCATGCGCCGCATGATCAACTTCAAGATCTGAGGCTTTTCGTGGACGCGCTCGACACCCTCCTCGACGCCGCCGGCGCCGACGGCGCCCTGCTCGCCGGCTTCCTCGTCCTGTCGGGCGCGGCGCTGGTCGCCGTGCTGCTCGTCGGCGCCCTGCGTGGGCGCAAGGACGTGCGCCGCCGCGCCGCCGCCGAAGACGCGGGCGGCGCGGCGCGGCGCTCGAGCGGCGGCGGCCGCGCCGAGGCGCAACGCTCGCTCGAGCGGCTCATGAGCTATGTCGGGACGACCTTCGCCGGCAACGAGAAGGAAAGCCGCGTGCTGCGCCGGCAGCTCATCCAGGCTGGGTTCTTCGACGCCAAGGCCGTGTCGATCTATTTCGCCGCGCGTCTCACGGCCGGCATCGGACTGGCCGCCGCCGGTCTGCTTCTCCTGCCGATGCTGTTCGACGAGCTGACCACCTCGTCCGTCTGGCTTTACTCCGGCATGATGGGTGTCGTCGGCTACCTGGCGCCGAGCTTCTACGTGAAGCGCCGCATCGGCCGGCGCACCACCCAGCACCGGATGGGCTTTCCCGATTTCATGGACCTGATGGTGGTGTGTTCCGAGGCCGGCTTGTCGATGGAAGCCGCCATCGACCGCATCGCCCGCGAGCTCGTCGAAGGCTATCCCTCCCTTGCCGAGAACATCTACATGGCCTGCCTCGAGATGCGCGCCGGCAAGTCCTTTCCGGAAGCCCTTGAGCGCATGGGGGAGCGGCTCAACATCCAAGAAGCCAGCATGCTGGCGACGCTTCTGCAGCAATCGGCCGAGCTCGGCACGAGCCTGTCGCAATCCTTGCGCGTCTATTCCGACGAGATGCGCAACAAGCGCATGTCGCGGGCCGAGGAGAAAGCGTACGCACTTCCCGCCAAGCTTGTCGTTCCGTTAACGCTTTTCGTCTTTCCTGTCCTGATCGTGACGCTCATGCTCCCGGCGATCATCCGGGTGATGGGCACACTCTAAGGGGGCTAGGCCCATAAGGGCTTGGCGGGGCAGGAATGATGAGGCATCGCGCTCGCCTCGGGCGGGTTCTTCGGCTTGCGCCGCTCGTCGTCGCGGCGGCGAGCCTCGGCGCCTGCGCGGTTACCCGGACCGCCGCGCCTGCTGCCGACATCGCCCTCACCACCGGCTCTGTGCCGACGGCGCAAGAGCCCGCCAAGCCGCTCGACGAGGTGAAGGACGACGTCACGCTCGGCAAGGAGCATTACCGGGCGCAGAATTACGGTCTCGCCGAAATGCACTTCCGCCGCGCGGTCGAGACGGCCGCCGGCGACGCCGAGGCTTGGCTCGGACTCGCGGCCGCCTATGACCAGCTCAAACGCTTCGAGCTCGCCGACCGCGCCTATGCCCGGGTCCTCAAGCTGAACGGGCCGACACCGGAGCTGCTCAACAACCGGGGATACTCGTATCTCCTGCGCGGCGACCTGCGCCGCGCCAGCCAGGATCTCAGCGCCGCTTCCGCCAAATCGCCCGACGACGAGCGGATCCGCAACAACCTGAAGGCGCTCGACGGGAGGGCACGCCGCCGCGCCTGAGTCGGTCTTGATTCACGGCAGTCGCCGGGCGTGTGACATGGCGACGTGAGCGGCATATCGGCCTAGATGCGCCCCTCAACGTAGGTTATACGCGCGCCCTCTTGCGGCCCAGCCGGCTCCGGCCTGCCTTCTGCCGTCCCTTCCGGAGTTCCTGATGTCCGAAGTGTCCAGTGCCGCTGACGCCGTCCATCCCGACGAGCGTCCGGGACCGCCGCCGAGCTATATCGCGCGGTCGTTCTTCCGCATGGCGCGAGGCTTCTGGAGCGGGCCGACCAAACGGCAGGCCTGGATCCTGACCTGCGGCGTGCTCGCCTTCGCCCTCGCCAACCTCACGGCGGCCCTCGGGGTCAACCGCTGGAACAAGTTCTTCTTCGACGCGCTCGAGCAGAAGAACCTCGAATCCGTGGTCATCGGCATCGGCATCGTGCTGGCGCTGGCGGTGGCTTCGGCTGCGGCTTCCGTCGGCCTCGTCCATATGCGCATGCGCCTGCAGCTCCGCTGGCGGCAATGGCTGACGGGCTATCTCGTCCGGCGCTGGCTCGGCGAGCGGCGTTTCTACCAGCTCAACATCGTCGGCGGCGACGCCAGCAACCCCGAATTCCGTATCGCCGCCGACACCCGCCTCGCCATCGAGCCCCTCGTCGATTTCGTCAACGGCCTCACCAACGCGATCCTGTCCGCGGCCGCCTTCATCGGCGTCCTGTGGTTCGTCGGAGGCAGCATCAGCTTCGCGGCTTTCGGGTCGGACTTCACGATCCCGGCCTACATGGTGCTGGCCGCCGTGACATATTCGGGCATCACATCCTTCGCCACGATCCTTATCGGCCGCCCGCTCATCCGGCGCTCCGAGGCGAAGAATGCCGGCGAGGCGCAACTTCTCTACGAGCTGACGCGGGTGCGCGACAGCGCCGAGAACATCGCCCTGATCGGCGGCGACGACGACGAGCGCCTGCGCCTCAAGGAGACGTTCAGCGATCTCGCGCAGCGTTGGATCCGCGTCATCATCCAGCAGGCGCGCATGACCTGGATCAGCTACTCGAACCTGGTCCTTGCGCCCGCCGTGCCGCTCATCCTCGGGGCGCCGAAATACCTGTCGGGCGAGTTCACCCTCGGCGAGCTCATGCAGGTGGCGACCGCCTTCACGCAGGTGCAGGTGGCCCTCAACTGGCTCGTCGACAACGCCATCCGCCTCGCCGAGTGGTTCGCCTCCGCGCAGCGCGTCGTCGAGCTCACCGACGCCTTGCAAGAACTCGAGGACACGATCGGCACCTACGGGTCAAGCGACACGGTGGTGCTCGGCGACAGCCCGGATGAGGCCCTGCATATCCGCAACCTGTCCATCATGCAGCAGAACGGTCGCGTCATGATCGAGGGCGCCGATACGGCCGTCGCTCCCGGCGAGAAGGTGATCATCAAGGGTGAGTCGGGCACCGGCAAGAGCACGCTCATCCGCGCCATGGCCGGCCTTTGGCCCTGGGGCTCGGGCGAGATCCTGCGCCCGGCGAATGCGAGCATCGCCTTCATGCCGCAACGCCCCTATCTGCCGCTCGGCACGCTCCGCCACGCCCTCCTTTATCCCAACACGGAACTCGACGTTCCGGACGACAAGCTCACGGACGCGCTCAAGCGTTGCGGCCTGGCGCATCTGATCCCGCGACTCGGCGAGGAAGACAATTGGGACGGCATCCTGTCCGGCGGTGAGAAGCAGCGCATCGCCTTCGCCCGTCTCCTCGTCAATCCGCCCGACATCGTCATCATGGACGAAGCCACATCGGCGCTCGACGAGGAAAGCCAGGCCCGCATGATGGAGTTCCTGCGCTCCGACCTAGTCGGCTCCACCGTGCTCAGCGTGACGCATCGGCCGGGCTTGGAGGAATTCTTCGACCGCGAGATCGGTCTCACGCGCGAGGGCAGCGCTCCGGCCCGCACGTACGAGAAACGCTATCAGCGCTTGCGGCGCCTCTGGCAGCGCGTCGCGCGGCGCCCGTCTCCCACCTCGACGTCAGAGCCGGGTCCTGGCCCCGGCTCGCGGGCAGCTTGACTCCGGCGCGTCACTCCGGCGCGGCCGGCGACGGCTCGTCGTCCATGATCTGGCCGCCGTCGTAAGCGGAGGCGATACGCGCGAGGGCGGCCCGGAGCGCGTCCGTGCCCGTCGCGGCGCGGTCGACCGCGTCGCCGGCGAGATCCGCCAGAAGGTCGCGATCGAGGCGCGGCAGGGCCGCCAGGAAGCCGTCGACGAGCGCGCGCGCCAAGGCATGGTCCGGATGCGCGGGGTTGTCCGGCGCGCGGCCGAACTCGTAGAGATGACGGACGGCGTCCCAGGGCGCCGGCCGCGCCGGGAAACGCTCCGCCAGATCCGCTGCCTCCTCCGCCACGTAGAAGCGGTTCAGCCCGTCGAAGAAGACGAAGCGGTAACGCTGCCGCGTGAGCTGCGCCTCCCACGCGGACCACGCCTCGGCCATGTCGCCTGGCGCCATCGCCTCGACGACGACGATCCGCGGCCGCCAGCGCTGCCAGTCGCTGCCCGCCAGCACCTCGCCTTCGGCGCCTTCCACGTCGACTTTCAGGAAATCGATGCGGGGCGGCGCATGCGCCTCGCACAAGGCCGCGAGCGTCGTGACAGGGCGGCGGAGCGTGCGGAACTCCACCCCGAAGGCGGCCGCGCTCCGCGCGTGCGCCTCGCTTGTCGTCGAGAAGCCGTGCAGCCGTTCGACGACGTGGAAATCGGCCTCGCCGCGGCTGCGGCCGACCAGCGCGCACACGGCAGCGTCGCGGGGCCGCACATGGGCGTAGAGGCCGGCCAGATCCTCCTGCGGCTCGACCACGAGTCCGCGCCATCCCTGCAGGTAGAACCAGAACGAGACATTGTCGGCGACCGGATGGCCCGCCCCGACATCGATGTAGAAACCCTCTGCTTGGCCCTCGAATAGGCGCGCGAGATGGTAATCCTCCATGTTCTGTGCGTAGGACAATTCCATCGCGTCGCCCTTTTATCGGCCCATTACAGGGCAAAGAACCCGTTCACCCGCTCTTAAGCTACGCTCCGCGGCGCTTGTCCACGCGGGGCCGTTCAAGGAGACCCCGTGCCCGAGAAAGCCCGGATCGGCTGGCGAGATCTGGCGGACGCGCGCGTCGCGCTGATGCTGGCCTTCGGCTACTCGGCCGGCCTGCCTCTCCTGCTCGTCTTCGGCACGCTGTCGGCCTGGCTGCGCGAATCCGGGGTTCCGGTCACGACGATCGGGCTGTTCAGCTGGCTGGCGCTCGCCTACAGCTTCAAGTTTCTGTGGTCGCCCCTCGTCGACGCCTTCGACGTGCCCGTCCTGTCGCGCCTCGTCGGCCGCCGGCGCGCCTGGATGATGACGAGCCAGCTGGTCGTAGCGATCGGGCTCGTCGGCGTCGCCTTCTCCGATCCGGGCTCCGCCATCGCGGCGACCGCACTCTTCACCTTTCTCGTCGCCTTCGGGTCGGCCACCCAGGACGTGGTCGTCGACGGCTGGCGCATCGACGCCGCCCCGACCTCCCGGCAGGGGATCATGGCCGCCGCGTATCAGCTCGGCTACCGCCTCGCCTTGATCTGCGCCGGCGCCGGCGCCCTCTACATCGCCGAGTTCGTCGACTGGCGCACCGCCTACCTGTCGATGGCGGCGCTCATGAGCGTCGGCCTCGTCGCCAGCCTGCTCGCCCCGGTGGTCGACCGCCCGCCGCAGAGCGCCGGCGCCGAGCCGCCGGGCGCGGCGAAGGCTTTCAGCTTCGCGGATGCCATCCGGGCGCCGCTCGCCGACCTGTTTCGGCGCAAGGGCACCCTGCTCGTCCCCATCCTGGCCCTGGTGGCACTCTACCGCCTGCCCGACTTCGTCGCCGGCGTCATGGCCAATCCGCTCTATATCGACCTCGGCTTCTCCAAGGCGGAGATCGCCAGCGTCTCGAAGCTGTACGGCGTCTGGATCGGCATGGTGGGCGCCTTCGTGGGTGGCCTCCTCGTGCCGAAGCTCGGCCTCAAGACAACGCTTCTCATGGGGGCGGTTGTCGGCGCGGCTTCAAATCTGATGTTCTCGTGGCTGGCCGTCGAGGGCGCGCGGCTCGACCTCCTGATCCTTGCCATCAGCATCGACAACTTCTCCGGCAGCTTTGCCGGAACGGCGCTCATCGCCTACATGTCGGGACTGACCGCGCCCGGCTTCGCCGCTACCCAATACGCGCTGCTCAGCTCGCTCTACGCTCTGCCGGGCAAGCTCGTCGGCGGGGTCTCCGGCTTCGCGGTGGCGTCCTTCGGCTACGCGGCTTTCTTCGCCTTCACGGCCGCGGTCGGCATCCCGGTCGTGCTCCTGTGCCTGTGGATCGGGCGGGTCTCCTCGCCCGACGCCACCGAGGACGAGGCGGACGCTCGCCCGCCCGTCGAAGCCCTCGCTGCGCGGGCGGGCTCGGCCTGAAGCGCCGCGGATGCTTCGCTTAACTCGCTGTTAACCAGTTCTGGCCCCTTCCTAGGCAAGACGGCCTGTGACCGGGCGCGAATCGGTTCGGAACGGGCAGGCAGGGGAAGCGGGATGGAACAGGCGAGACGGGCTGTGCGACGGGACGGCGACGACATGCGGCGCGCGAGGCCGCGCATCGACGGCCAGAAGACCGGTCTCGAAGGGCTCGACAACGTCCTGCGCCTCGCCTTCCCGCCGGAGGAAGGGCCCGAAGCCGCCGACCGAAAGGGGCCGAGCGAACGCGACTGGGTCAAGACCCTCTACCTCGTCGATCAGGCCGCCGACGCCCTGCGTGCCGCAGAGGAGCGCATCAAGGATCTGGAAGCGCGCAACGAGGAGCTCGTGCAGCGCGCCACCGACGAGCTCAAGGCCGCGCAGGCGATGGTTCAGCAGGCCGAAAGCCGCGCCATGCGCGCCGAGACCCGCGCCAAGGAAGCGGAGGAGCGCGCCAAGGTCGATCGCGACTGGCTGATGCGCATCCACGACGCCATGGAGCACCTGCACTCCTTCCGGCCGCGCACGGGCGCTTAGCCCACCTCAAGGACGCGTCGCCGCGAGCGTCCTGCGCGCGCTCGCGGGGCGATCGGCCGTGTGCCGTCAGCCCCAGGGCAGCTTTCCCGTTCCGGACCAGTAGAGATAGGCGGCCAACCCTAAGAAGAACAAAACCGTGACGAACAGCGCGAGGGCTATCCAGTGCCCATCCGCCCGCGCCAGACTCTCCATGGAAGCGTCGTCTTCGGCCATCGTCTTCCTTTCCAGAGCGCAGCGCCTCGATCACGACGCCGCACGAACCGGCTCTTGTCACCTTCCGGCCCCTCACATAAGCGGCAGGCGTGGGGGTTGCGAGGGTCGAGATGCGCGAGCATGCTGCCGGAGCCTATGGTGAGCCGGCTCGATAGCGCCATCAGACGGCTCGAGGCGCAGCGCGCCTGTCTCGATCATGCCGCCGGCCTGATCGCCGGCCTCGACGGGATCGTCCTCGAGCTCGGGCTCGGCAACGGCCGCACGTTCGATCACCTGCGCGAGCGTCTGCCGGGCCGAGCGATCTATGTGGTCGAGCGTCAGCTCGCGGCCCATCCCGACTGCATCCCCGCCAGCGATTGCCTCATCCTCGGCGACGTGCGCGACGAGCTGGCGGCGGCGCGCCCGCGCTTCGCCGGCCGCGTTGCGCTGGCGCATGTCGACCTGGCTTCGGGCGACGAGCCGAGCAGCGACCGTCTGTTCGCAGCGCTGCCGCCCCTCCTCGCCCCCTTGATGCGCGCCGGCGGCGTCGTCGTGAGCCAGCGGCAGCTGTCCGATCCGTGCTGGCAGCCGGTCCGCCTGCCGCCTGGGGTGCCGTTCGGACGGTATTGGATATACCGGGCGGCAACCGCGCCCCGTCCGGATACCGTCCGTTAACGATCCTGGCGGATTCTGGCGACCCTATTAGATCAGATGCGTTTTGATTGAATCGATCAAAAGGCATGAACGTGATCGATTCTTAAGGAGTTGAGCAGGCTGTTATCCGAAAGGTGGTTTCGACTTTTCGGCAGCATGCTCGAGGCAAACGGCGCGATGCGAAATCTCCTCCGTCCCGGCATCGTCCGTCCCGGCATCGCCGCTGCGGGTTTGCTGACGGCCGTCGCGCTGGTTCCGCTGCTCGCCACCGCGGCCGCCGCGCAGCCGCCCGTCTACAAGGATGCCGAACGAGCCGGCCCTGGCGTGCCGTATTCGGCGCATTCGCCCCTCGTGGCGATCGAGCCAGACCCGGCCTGCTGCGCCGGCGGGCAGGGCTACCGGCGGCCGGTCAACGGCGGACCCGGCTATGTCGGCTCGGTTCGCGGCCTCGGCCGACCCAGCTACGACGGTCTGTGGCCGCCTCCGGGCTATGGCTCGTATCGCGAGCACCCCTTCGACTAGAACTTCCCCCTCTCCCGCGACGACGGCAACGCAGAGCCAACCGGCGCGTCGGCCCTTAAGCGTTGATTCAAGCCGGACGCGTACAGTCGATCCTCGGGGGGTTGAGTTCATGAGGATCGGTGGAGCTGTAACCTCTCTCGTTATCCGCAGCATCCTGTTCTGCTTCGTGGTCGGAGCGCTGGCGCCGGCGCCGCGTCCGGCGGCGCTCTCCTCGGCCTTCTCGCGCGCGTCGATCGGGTTCTGCGCCTCGGTCATGCTGACCGTCATTCTCTTGATGGCGCTCGGCGCCGCCATCCCCCCATCGCCCGCCGACGCCGCCCCGCTTGGCCTGCGAGGCACGATGTGACGCGCGCGTGACGCGCTCCGGCGAGCCGGCCCGGCCTTCTCCGGCAGACTGACAAACGCAACCCGGACAGGCTGTCCGCTCTCTCCGCGTCGGACGCCATGAAGTCGTCGATGATCGCGCCGGGCCCTCTAGCGGCTCAGGTGGCACCGGAGTTGCAGGGCCGGCGCCTAGTCGTGCCCGCCATCGTCGCGACGGGCGAGAGGAAGAACGCAGCACCGATGTCAGGACGGCTTAACGATGCTTCGAAAAGCGCACCTGCCACCGGGCCTGGCGTTCACCGCCCGTTTAGGAGCCGCATCTCACCCTTTGCGCCGTCAGGTGAGAGCATGAACAAAGTCGACCTTTCAGCCGTATGGGCGCCGACCGTGCTGGGCAAGGACAGGATTGACCAGCGCCGCTGGGCGTACGCCGTCGCGGCGCCCTTCGACATGCCCGCCGACATGCCCGGATTGGTCGGCATGAAGGTCCAGTTGGACGGGAGCATTTTCGAGATCGGCGGCTTCGTGCCGAGAATGCCGCCCTTGCCGATCAAAGAGGGCGAAGCGATCGAGCTGCTCGTTCGCGCGGCGGCCGCACCATCGATGTAGCGCCTGCCGCCGCGGCCATCATCGTCCTGGACGGAAGGGCGCCTGACGTCCGCGCCAAGACTTCGCCGCGAGCGCGAACGGGCCATGCCGCGGTACGGCATGCCATACCCCCCAGCCTATGGTGGCCAGCCTGCCACCGACATCCGCAACAGGAGCCCGCGTGCTGGCTTGGGCCCAAGAACCGCTGGCTCGTGCCATTTTGCGAGCTTTTGCGAATACGAAGACACAAAGTTGCGCAATACGTTGTAGATTTCACTGAAAACCCTGTAGAAGTCCAACGATTCGCGCTGCCGAGGAGCCCCGCTATGCAACAAGACGCTAAACAGCCAAACTACATTGATCTGGCCGCAGATATCGTATCAGCTTTTGTGAGCAAGAACTCTATTCCGATCGCCGAACTTCCGGCATTGATCCAGAACGTCCACGCAGCTTTGAACAAGACTGCGCAAGGAATTACGGAGCCGGCGAAGGAGGATTTGCATCCAGCTGTCTCGATCAAGAAATCCGTCACCCCGGATTATCTGATCTGCTTGGAGGATGGAAAACGGTTCAAATCCCTTAAGCGCCATCTCCGCACCAAGTATGAGCTGACTCCGGATCAATACCGCGCGCGTTGGAATCTCCCGAGCGACTATCCGATGGTCGCTCCCAATTATGCTCAGGCGCGGTCACAGTTGGCGAAAAGCATGGGTCTGGGGCAGAAGCGCGTTGCCTCGCGGAAGCGGGCGCGGAAGGCTGCATGAAATCGCACCCGGCATGGGCCGGCCTTTAGACACCCCGGCTTCACGTTGACGGCTTGCGCCGCATCGCCCTCAGCAGCGCCGCCAACGGAGCGGCAAATGGTAGCTTACAGCGGGGACCGGCCTGTGACGGCCCTCTGCGGCGCGTTTCGACTGCTTACCTAGCGCTCACCTGAGACATCGGCTCGCCAACCGCGCTTCAGCTATGGCGTTGACGTTGTTGGCGCACCCGACACGATTCGAACGTGTGACCTTTGCCTTCGGAGGGCAACGCTCTATCCAGCTGAGCTACGGGTGCTGCGACGCGAGCAATCCCTAACCTAGCCCCGCGCGCGGGGCAAGGTTGGAAGGCTTGCTTGGGAACTGGCCACGCGCCGGGGCGGCGTCGCCGTGAGCGCGAATGCGGTGCTCAGGCGGCGTGCCGGTGCACGACCTGGGCCATGATCTGGTCGCGAATGTCGGCCAGCAGCTTCTCGCTTTCGGCAGTGCGGGCCTCGGCCATGTGCGTGCGGACTTCGGCCATCTGAGCGCGTTCCTCGGCGGCGCGGACGCGGGCCTCGGCCGCGTCGAGAAGCTCGCGCATGTGCCGTAGCTCGTCCTCGGCCGCCTTGGCCGCCGTGGCGACGGCTTCCCGCGCGAGGCCCATGGCGACGGCGATGTCGCGCTTCTTGTCAGCGCCCGGTTGCTGCATCTCCCCGCCGGCCGGCTGGCCGCGCGCGGATTGCGCGGCGTGCGGAATGTCCAGGGCCGTCCTCAACGACTCGAGCGCCTTGGCCCTCACCGCGGGGCGCTCGCGCAACCCATCCTGAATGCTTGCTTCGATGAGTCCCATGATTGGATTTCCTTCGGTGCGGCACGCTAATCTTTGCTTCAGA
>DASQLE010000512.1:0-2204 GCA_035630175.1 Beijerinckiaceae bacterium | reverse complement strand
GCGGCCGAGCGCAGGGCGCCGAGGAACGGGTATTTCGAGTTCGAGGCCCAGCCGCCGATGATGATGCCGTAGACCCCGAGCGACGAGATGGCGAAGATGTAGAGGATGCCGACATTGATGTCGGCGATGGCCCAGCCCTCGCTGAGCGGGATCACGGCCCAGGCCGCGAAGGCGAGCACGGCGGTGAGGAGCGGCGCCAGGAGGAAGAGCACCTTGTTGGCGCTCATCGGGACCACCGGCTCCTTGACGACGAATTTCAGGAGATCGGCGAAGGATTGAAAGAGCCCCCAGGGACCGACGACGTTCGGCCCGCGGCGCAGCTGCACGGCCGCCCATATCTTGCGGTCGGCATAAAGCGCATAGGCGATGTAGACGAGCAGAGCGACGAGCAGCAGGACGCTCTGGCCGACGATAATGGCGACGGTGACGAGCGCGTCCCAGATGCTCATGGTCGTATCCTACTCGGCCGCTTCGAGCACGCGGCCGCGCGCCAGGGCCGAGCATTCGGCCATGACCCGCGAGGCGCGGGCGATGGGATTGGTCAGGTAGAAATCCTGCACCGGGCCGACGAAGGGCTCCCGGCCCGGTGTGCCGCCGAGGCCGGCCAAGGCGCGCACAGTGCCGGCGGCGTCGCCCGGCGCGATCTCGTCGAGCGCGGCGAGGTGCGGATGCGCCGCGTAGAGCATCCGGCGCAGGGCCGGCAGCGAATCGAACGGCAGCCGGCGCCCGAGCACGTCGGAGAGCGCCCGCAGAATGGCCCAATCCTCGCGCGCGTCGCCCGGCGGGAACGAAGCGCGGTTGGCCATTTGCACACGCCCTTCCGTGTTGACGTAGGTGCCGGATTTTTCCGTGTAAGCGGCGCCGGGCAGGATGACGTCGGCCCGCTGCGCGCCGCGGTCGCCGTGCGTGCCCTGATAGATCACGAAAGGCCCGGCCGCGATGTCGATCTCGTCGGCGCCGAGATTGTAGATCACGTCGACCTCGCCACGATGGGCGATCCCGAAGGCGTCGAGGCCGCCCTCCCCCGGCACGAAGCCGAGATCGAGGGCGCCGACCCGGGCCGCCGCAATATGCAGCACGTTGAAGCCGCTCGCGCCCTCCGCCGCGGCGCCGAACGTCTGCACGGCCTGGGCGGCAAGAGCGACGATCGCGAGGCCGTCGAGACGCGCGAGAGCGCCCGGGCCGACGATCACCAGGGGCCGCTGCGCCGCCCGCAATTTCTCGGCGAAGCCGTGCCGCCCGGCGACGAGGTCGGCGAGCGTCTCCGGACCGGCGCCGAGATAGTCGTAAGGATAGGTGAGATCGGCGCGCTCGCCGATCACCCCGATGGACAGCGGTGCGGCGCGCCAGCGCTTGCGGATACGCGTGTTGACGAGCGAGGCCTCCACCCGCGGATTGGCGCCGATCATCAGGATGGCGTCGGCGCTCTCGATGCCGGCGATGGTGCTGTTGAAGAGATAGGAAGCGCGGCCGAGATCGGGGTGAAGCGGCGCGCCGTCCTGGCGGCAATCCATGCTCGTGACGCCGAGGCTCTGCATGAGCAGCTTGAGGGCGAAGATCTCCTCGACCGCGGCAAGATCGCCGACGATGGCGCCGATGCGCTTCGGCGCGAGCCCCTGCATGCGCCCGGCAATGGCCGCGAACGCCTCCGGCCAGGAGGCCGGGCGCAGACGCCCGTTTTCGCGCAGGAAAGGCCGGTCGAGGCGCTGGAGCCTGAGCCCGTCGACCACCTGACGCGTTTTGTCGGAGATCCACTCCTCGTTCACGGCCTCGTTGACGCGCGGCAGGATGCGCATGACCTCGCGCCCGCGCGCATCGACCCGGATGGCCGAGCCGACCGCGTCCATGACGTCGACCGACGGGGTCTTGGAGAGCTCCCACGGCCGGTAGTTGAAGGCCTGCGGCTTGTGCGTCAGGGCCCCGACCGGGCAGAGATCGGCGACGTTGGCCTGCAGCTCGGAGCGCATCGCCTTCTCGAGATAGGTGGTGATCTCCATGTCCTCGCCGCGCCCGATGGCGCCGAGATCCTCGACGCCGGCGACCTCGGCGACGAAGCGCACGCAGCGCGTGCAATGGATGCACCGGTTCATCGAGGTCTTGACGAGCGGGCCGATATACTTGTCCTCGACGGCGCGCTTGTTCTCGTGGAAGCGCGTCGTGTCGACCCCGTAGGCCATGGCCTGGTCTTGTAGATCGCATTCGCC
>DASQLE010000511.1:0-2381 GCA_035630175.1 Beijerinckiaceae bacterium | reverse complement strand
CCGGATCGAAGCCGCGGCAATGCCCGACCTGCAACGGCTACGGCCGGGTGCGCGCCGCGCAGGGCTTCTTCTCGATCGAGCGCACCTGCCCCAACTGCCACGGTCGCGGCGAGGTGATCGACGATCCGTGCGACGCCTGCGGCGGCGCCGGGCGCGTGACGCGCGAGCGTGCGCTTTCGGTCAACGTGCCGGCCGGCGTCGAGGAAGGCACGCGCATCCGCCTCGCCGGCGAGGGCGAAGCGGGCCTGCGCGGCGGGCCGCCCGGCGACCTCTACATCTTCCTGTCGATCAAGCCGCACCAGTTCTTCCAGCGCGACGGCGCCGACCTGTTCTGCCGGGTGCCGATCTCGATGGTGACGGCGGCCCTCGGCGGCGAGTTCACGGTGCCGACGCTCGACGGCTCGGACGCCAAGGTCAAAGTCCCGGAAGGCACGCAATCGGGCAGGCAGTTCCGCCTGCGCGGCAAGGGCATGCCCGTTCTGCGCTCGCGCGACCTTGGCGATCTCTATATTCAGGTGGTAGTGGAGACCCCGCAGAAGCTCACCAAGCGGCAACGCGAGCTTCTGACCGAGTTCGACCGGGCCTCTTCCGACGAGACGCACCCAGAAAGCAGTGGATTCTTCTCGCGCGTGCGGGAATTTTTCGATGGCCTGTCTGGATCAAGTCGCGTTTGATCGTTGTTAATAGGCGTTCGTGCCTCGTGATGTCTTGCCGGCCAAAGGTTCGTCACCGTGCTGCAATCGTTTCAACGGCCCGCCAGCCGTAAGCGTCCCGTCGGCGACCGCTTCGAGGACGAAGCGCGCTTTCTCCGTTCCTGGATCGAGCGGCCTCTGGTCACGGGAGCGGTGACGCCCTCGAGCAAGATGCTGGCGCGCACCATGGCCTCCTATGTCGACCCGCGCGTGCCCGGCCCCGTCATCGAGCTCGGCCCCGGCACCGGCCCGGTCACGGACGCTCTGATCCGCCGCGGCATCGCCCAGGATCGGCTCGTGCTCGTCGAATTCAACCCGGAATTCTGCAAGCTGCTGACGCGGCGCTTCCCGAAGGCGACCATCATCCAGGGGGATGCCTACGACATCCGCGAGACCCTCGACGGGATCGTCACCGAGCCGGGCGCGGCGGTGATCTCGAGCCTGCCGCTCTTCACCAAGCCCCTGCCGCTCCGCCTCGACCTCCTCAACGCGGTCCACGACCTGGCGCATCCCGACGCCCCCTTCATCCAGTTCACCTATGCGGTCGTCCCGCCGATCCCCAAGAACCCGCGCCGCTACACGGCCACGGCCTCGAACCGGGTCTGGCTGAACCTGCCGCCGGCCCGGGTTTGGGTCTACCGGCAGAAGGCGCCGCTCACCAAAGCCGCCTGACGTGGGCCTGACATGGGCCTGATATGGGCCTAACCCCGCGCGACCGCCTCATCGTCGCCCTCGACCTTGCCTCCCTTGCGGAGGCCGAACGGCTCGTCGAGCGGCTCGGGGATGCAGTCGGCTTCTACAAGATCGGCTATCAGCTCGCCTATGCGGGCGGCTTGTCTCTGGCCCCCCGCCTCGCCGCTTCCGGCAAGAAGGTGTTTCTCGACCTCAAGCTGCACGATATCGGCAACACGGTCACGGAGGGCGTGCGCTCGGCGGCGACGCTCGGCGCCGCCTTCCTGACCGTGCATGCCTACCCGCAGACCATGCGGGCTGCCGTTGCCGGCAGCGCCGGGTCGTCCCTGACGATCCTCGCCGTCACCGTGTTGACCTCCTACGACGATGCGGACGCGACCGAGGCCGGCTATGCCGGATCGGTGGCCGACCTCGTCGCAGCGCGCACGGCGCAGGCGCGCGAGATCGGCATCGGCGGCATCGTTTGCGCGGCGACGGAAGCGGCGCGCGTGCGCACCATCGTCGGACCCGACCGCCTGATCGTCACGCCCGGCATCCGTCCCGCCGCATCGGCAACGGGGGATCAGAAGCGGATCGTCACGCCCGCCACGGCCATCCGCGCCGGCGCCGACTACCTCGTCGTCGGACGGCCCGTGACGGCCGCCGCCGACGCCCGTGCGGCCGCCGGCGCCATCGTCGACGAGATCGCCTCGGCGCTGTGACCCGAACGGGCGACACAATCGCCCGCGATTGATTCCAAGAAGTTGAACCTGCCGTTCTGCCGAAAAGTGGTGTCCACTTCTCGGCCGCATGCTCTAAGAAGGCTCGAGCCGGGCGTGAGCATGATGCCGACATCATGCTCACGTTTCTTGGAGTTGATGGCGGTTCATGCGTTTCGATCGAGCCGATCGCAACGCATCGTGATCTTGGGCAGGAACCGACGGATGGCTGAGATGCGGTTGGTAGTGGTCGGCGCGGCCGGGCGCATGGGGCGCATGCTCGTCAAGACGGTCGCCG
>DASQLE010000510.1:0-8624 GCA_035630175.1 Beijerinckiaceae bacterium | reverse complement strand
CCATGAGCCGGTAGGGTCCGCGGCGCACCAGCGGCGCGCCGGGCAGAACGAGGATGCGCGTCGTCCAGCGCCGGCCGAGGCTCGCCAGAACCCACACGCGCAGGACTTGCAGGACGGCGAACGCGGCGAGCCAGGGCAGGCTCGGCGCGATCGACGGGGCGAGCAGCCACAGGCCGGCGAGCCATGCGGCGTGCACGGCGACGACGAGCGGATAGTGCCCCGCCCCGACCTCGACTGCGCCGGCCTCACGCAGCCGGGCGGTGTTGCGCCGGGCGAGCGCCAGCTCGCCGAGGCGCTGCAAGGTGACCAGCGCCAGCACGAGAACCGCGAGCGTCATGCGGCCTTGAGCGACACGCAGCTCGCCGTGAAGCCCGGCACTAAAGCCGTGAGGACTGCGCGCGGGGGCGCTCCGCGCCCGAGGACGCGATCGAGCACGAACAGCACCGTCGGCGACGACATGTTTCCGCATGTGGCCAGCACCGCGCGCTCGTCGACGAGGGAGCCTTGCTCGAGACGCAAGGCCTGCTCCAGGGCGGCGATCACCTTGGCGCCGCCGGCATGGCACACGAAGCGATCGACGTCCGCTTCACGCAGGTCCAGGCGAGCGAGGAACGCCGCCATGACCGGCGCCAGCTTCTCTTCGACGAAAGGCGGGATGGCGCGCGCGAAGATCACCCCGAAGCCGAGCGGATCGACGTTCCAGCCCATGATGTCGAGCGTCTCCTCCCAGGTGTGCTCGGCGGCGCCCTCGACCGCGGCGATGCCGCCGCCGGTGCCGAGGATGCAGGCGGCCGCGCCGTCCCCGAACAAGGCGGTGGCGACGATATTCGCCTTCGTGAGCTCGTCGAGCCGGAAGGCAAGCGTGCACAGCTCGACGGCGACGAGCAGCACGATCGAGCCGGGACGCGCCTCGGCGAGACGGGCGGCGATCGACAGCCCGGAGACGCCGCCGGCGCAGCCGAGGCCGAAGACCGGCACGCGCATGACATCGGCGCGGAAACCCATGCGCGCGAGGACGCGCGCCTCGAGGCTCGGCGTGGCGATGCCGGTCGACGAGACCGTCACGACGCAATCGACGTCGCCGGCCGTCAGCCCGGCCTTGTCGAGCGCCTCCCCGCCCGCGGCGACGAACAGGGCCTCGGCGCCGTCGAGATAAGCCGCGGTGCGCTCGGGCCAGCCGCGCGGCTCCACGTACCACTCGATCGGCCGGACGCCATGACGCTTCACGATGCCGGCCGTCTCGAACACCTTGGCGAGCCGGCCGAACGCGTCATAGCGGTCGCCGAACATCCTTTGCGCGGCCGCCGCGACGTCGCGCTGCCACAGGATATGCGGCGGCACCGCGCTGGCCAGGGAGATGAGATGGGCGCGTGCAGCCATGGACTCTCCCGCCCTCCCGCGGACGCGCGATCGGCACGCACGGGCTCGGCCAACGTTCGGGCCGGGTTCCCGTTCCGGCCAGCGGCGGCCGGCGGCTACAGGCGCAGCAGCTTTTGCGCGTTGCCGCTCAGAATCTTGGCCTTGTCGGCATCGGCGAGGGGCACGTTCTCCATCCAGCGCGTGCCGGGCGGGTTCGACACGAAGGGGTAGTCGACCGCGAACAGGATGCGGTCGACGCCCATCTCCATGACGCAGCAGAGCAGGGCCGGATCGGAGAAGTTGCCGCTCGTCGTGATGTAGAAGTTGTTGCAGAAGATATCGCGGAAGCTGATCGATTTCTGGCCCGGCCGGGCCAGCGCGTGGTCGACCCGCCAGACCAGGAAGGGCAGCGTCTCGCCGAGATGGCCGAGGATGATCTTCAAATTGGGATGCGCCTCGAACACGCCTGACAGGACGAGGCGGATCGCCTGCGTCGCCGTCTCGACGGTGTAGCCCCAGGCGGCGCGGATCACGGTCGGGAAGTCCTGCGCGTAATCCTGGTAATAGGCCTCCATGACCTGCGGGTGCGGCACCGCCGGGTGCAGGTAGATCGGCACGTCGAGGCGCTCAGCGCGGGCGAAGATCGGCCAGAAGCGCTTGCCGTCGACGAACCGGCCTTCGGCGAGGCCGTGGATCATGGCGCCCTTGAAGCCGAGCTCGGTGACGGTGCGCTCGAGCTCGTCCGCGGCCGCCTCGGGAACGGCGGTCGGCAGCGCCGCGAAGGCGGCGAAACGGGTCGGATGCGCCGCGACCGTGGCGGCAAGCCGATCATTGACGCCTCGCGTCACCGCGACCGCGATCTCGGCCGGGAGCTTCTGCGCCGCAGGGGCGCCGTGCGAGAGCACCTGCACGTCGATCTTGGCCTCATCCATTTCCTTGAGGCGTAGCGCGCCGAGATCGAGGAGGCGCTTATCGTTCTCGCCGCCGCGCCGGGCCTCGGCGCCGGTGAAATGCGATACCAGCTCCTCGTCCCAGTAATGCTCCTCGATGGCGATGACGGGACAATTCGGTTTCGTCAGCATGGTCGCTCGCGCCCTCCCGCTCGTTCTTCGTCTGCTAGCAGCCGCGTTCGCGGCTGTCACGACGCTGCCTTCCCTCTCGCGAATGGGAGGGGGGCAGGGGTGAGGGCGAGCCGTTACCAGGGGAGACGCCACGCAACCGCCCGCCTTCCGCTGGTCGAAGCCTGTCCCTCACCCCGCTCGTCCGAACTCGGGTGTTCCCGAGTTCGGCATAAAGATGCGCAAGTCGGCCCCCTCCCATTCGGGAGAGGGTTCACAGCATTGGCAGGCTGCGCGGGCGAGGGCCGCGCGGGAAGGCGGCGTCGATGCGGGCGATGTCGTCCGGCGAGAGGCCGAGGTCGCCGGCGCCGGCATTGTCCGCGGTGTGACCGGCGCTCGAAGCTTTCGGGATGACGAAAACCGGCGGCCGGCGCGTCAGGAAGGCGAGCGCCACCTGGCGCGCGGTCGCGCCATGCACGGCGGCGATCTCGGCGAGGACACGTCCGCCGGCCGTGCGCGGGCTGGGGAAGCGGCTCTGGCCGAAAGGGCTGTAGCCGACGACGGCGACGCCGTGCCGCTCGCACCACGGGATCACCGCGTGCTCGATGGCGCGCTCCCCCAAATGGTAGAGCACCTGGTTGCAGGCGATGCGGCCGTCGGCGATGCGCTGCGCCTCCTCGAGATCGGCGACGTCGAAATTGCTGACGCCCCAGGACAGGATCTTGCCGGCGCGCTGAAGCTCGTCGAACGCGGCGATCGTCTCCGCGAGGGGATGTCCGCCGCGCCAATGCAGCAGGTAGCCGTCGAGCCGATCGGTCTTGAGACGGCCGAGCGAGCGCTCGCAGGCGGCCCGCACGCCGGTGCGGCTGGCGTTCTCCGGCAGCACCTTGGAGACGAGAAAGACCTCGTCGCGCCGCCCGGCGATCGCCTCGGCGACGATCTCTTCCGACGCGCCGGAGCCGTACATCTCGGCGGTGTCGATATGCGTCATGCCGAGATCGAGGCCTGTGCGGAGCGCGGCGATGGCGGCGGCGCGCTCCGCCCCCTCGATCATCCAGGTGCCTTGCCCGATCAGCGGCACGGCGCGCGTGGTCGAGCCGAAGGGGCGGGTCTGCATGCGATGCTCCTTATCGTTGCCAGCTCTAGCGCCGCAGCAGGTGCGCCGCGACGAAGCCGGTCGCCGCGATTCCGGCTGCGTTGACGAGGAAGCTCGGGCCCACGGCGAAGCGGGTGAGGAGTAGCCCGAACAGCACCGGCCCGGCCGCCTGCCCCATGAAGTAGGAGAAATAGTGCAGCGCCGTGGCGGCGCCGCGCGCCTCGGGGGCGACCTCCATGACGCGGCCCTGCAGCGCGTTGTGGATCATGAAGAAGCCGATCCCGAGGAGACCGAGCAGCAAAGCGTGCATCCACCAGACCGGGCTGTACGGAAGCGCCGCCAGCGCGAGCGCGGCGCAGACGCCGCCGGAGCGCATCATGTTCCACCATCCGAGAAGGCGAAGCACGGGCCGGACGAATACCGCGACGATGACGAAGCCGAGGCTCAAGGCGGCGACCGCGAACCCCGCCTCGCGCGGGCCGCCGAGCCCCTGCCGCTCGAGCAGATCGACGATGAAGGGCAGCGGGCCGAAAACGAGCATGCCCTCCGAGAACGCCGTGGCGAAGCAGACGAGCGCGGCCGGCTTCTTCAGCACGGCGCGGTAGCCCGGCCGACCGCCCTTCGGCGCGATGGACGCCGCCGCTGGGGCGGACGGCAGGCGGAGCGAGGCGCCGGCGGCCGCCACCATTGCGACGAGCGCCGGCAGCAGCAACGCCTGCTGCCAGCCGACCGCTTCGGCGAGAACGCCCGCCAGCGGCAGGCCGAGCAGCGCGCCGAGCACGGTCGCCGAGGAATAGCGCGCGAAGGCGACCTGGCGCTCTGCCGGAGCGAACGCGTCCCCCAGCATGGCGAGGCCGAGCGGGATGACGCCGCCCGCCGCGAACCCGGCGACGATGCGGCTCGCGAACAGGAGCGGCAGCGTCTCGACGAGCGCCGCGGCGAGGGAGCTGGAGGCGAGCAGCCAGAAGCAGGCCTTGAAGACGGGCGGCTTGCCGAAGCGGTCGCCGAGCGGGCCGAGCAGGAGCTGGCCGAGGCCGAAGGGCAGCGTGAAGGCGGACGACAAGAGCGCCGCCGTACCCGCCGCGACGCCGAAATCGCGGGCGATGGCGGTGATCAGCGGATCGAAATAGCGCCCGCCGACATTGGCCGCGAAACTGCATAGGCTGAGAAGCAGCAGCACGAAGGCGGCCCCCGGCCGGTCGGTCTGCAGTGCCCGCCGGAGCCGGTCAGGCCGGCTGCGGTCCCTCGTAACCCTCGATGATGATGGTGTCGATCTCGGCGCCGCCCTCCTGCTTCGCCTTGGCGGCCTGGTATTCAGGCGAATGCCAGCATTGCAGAGCCGTATCGTAGGACGGGAACTCGATCACCACGTTGCGGCTCCGGCTCGTCCCGGCGACGGTCTCGAAGCGGCCGCCGCGCACGACGAAGCGGCCGCCGAATTTGGCGAAGGCGACGCCGTTGGCCGCCACATAGTTCTTGTAGGTCTCCGCATTGCGAACGTCGACGCGGGCGATCCAGTAACCTTTGGGCATGCGCATGCTCCTCTATCCCGCCTCCCCTTAATCCCGGCCGGCTGGCAGATCGAGAGGACCGCGCCCGATTTCTTTGCTAAGGCACCGGGACAGGCACGAGCGAGGATCGGCGAGCCATGAACGAGATCAGCAGGAACTATGTCGGCGGGGCCTGGCTCGAGGCGCCGGGCGTCGTCGAGGACGTCAATCCGTCCAATACCGGCGATGTCGTCGGACGCTTCGCGCAGGCCGACGCCGCGCAAACGGGGGCGGCGATCGCCGCCGCCAAAGCGGCGTTCCCGGCCTGGTCGCGCTCGGGGGTCCAGACACGCCACGACATCCTCAAGCGCGTCGGCGACGAGCTCATGGCGCGCAAGGACGAGATCGGCCGCCTGCTCTCGCGGGAGGAAGGCAAGACCCTCGCCGAAGGAATCGGCGAGACCGTGCGCGCCGCCCAAGTGTTCCTGTTCTTCTCCGGCGAGTGCCTGCGCCTGGCGGGCGAGAAGGTCGCCTCCACCCGGCCGGGCCTCGACGTCGAGGTGACGCGCGAGCCGGTCGGCGTGGTCGGCATCATCACGCCGTGGAACTTCCCGATCGCTATCCCGGCCTGGAAGATCGCGCCCGCCCTCGCCTACGGCAACACGGTCGTTTTCAAGCCGGCGGAGCTCGTTCCGGCGACCGCCCACGCCCTTGCCGAGATCATCATCGCGGCCGGCGTGCCGGCGGGCGTCTTCAACCTCGTCATGGGCCGCGGCACGGTCGTCGGACAGGCGCTGCTCGAGCACAAGGACGTGTCGGCCGTCTCCTTCACGGGCTCCGTCGCGACGGGACGGCGCGTTGCCGCTGCCTGCGTCGCCTCCGACCCGATGAAGAAGGTCCAGCTCGAGCTCGGCGGCAAGAACCCGATGGTCGTGCTCGACGACGCCGACCTCAAGGTGGCGGTCGATTGCGCGCTCA
The DNA here is from genome assembly GCA_035630175.1 of Beijerinckiaceae bacterium. Taxonomy (GTDB): domain Bacteria; phylum Pseudomonadota; class Alphaproteobacteria; order Rhizobiales; family Beijerinckiaceae; genus JAJKJG01. Next base: position 2,643 of record DASQLE010000510.1, on the reverse strand, counting down.
ACGGCGCCTTCTTCTCGACCGGCCAGCGCTGCACCGCCTCCTCGCGCCTGATCGTCACCGCCGGCATCCACGACCGCTTCGTCGGCGCCTTGACGGAGGCCATGCGGGGCCTCGTCGTCGGCGACGCCTTGAAGGCCGGCACGCAGATCGGGCCCGTGATCGACCAGAACCAGCTCGATCAGGACCTCTCCTATATCCGCATCGGCCGCGAGGAAGGCGCGACGCTCGCCGCCGGCGGCGAGCTGCTGCAGCGCGAGGCGGCTGGATTCTATCTCGCGCCGGCGCTGTTCACGGGCGTCGACAACCGCATGCGCATCGCCCGCGAGGAGATCTTCGGTCCGGTCGCCGGCGTCATCCGGGTCAAGGATTACGACGAGGCGCTCGAGGTGGCGAACGACACTCCGTTCGGCCTGTCCTCCGGCATCTGCACGTCGAGCCTCAAATACGCGAGCCACTTCAAGCGCAACAGCGAGGCCGGCATGGTGATGGTCAACGTGCCGACGGCAGGCGTCGACTATCACGTGCCGTTCGGCGGCCGCAAAGGATCGAGCTACGGGCCGCGCGAGCAGGGCCGCTACGCGGCGGAGTTCTACACCTCCGTCAAGACCGCCTACACCTTCGACTTGAACGAGCCGTACGTTCCGAAGACGAAAGCGAGCGAGTAGGCCGCGGAAATCACGCCGCCCGCACGGTCGAGAGGAAGCGCTCGACTTCGCTCCTGAGACGGTCCGCCTCGCTCGACAGGGCGCCGGCCGAGGACAGCACCTGGCTCGCGGCGGCTCCGGCCTCGGAGGAGGCCTGAGTCACGCCGGCGATGTTGCTGGTCACCTCCGACGTGCCCTGCGCCGCCTCGCTCACATTGGCGGCGATGCTGCGCGTCGCCGCCCCCTGTTCCTCCACGGCCGCCGCGATGCCGCCGGCGATCTCGTTGATCTTCCCGATCGTTCCGGCGATCTGCTCGATGGCCGTGACCGCCTCGGCGGTGGTCTCCTGGATCGTGCCGATCTGGGCGGAGATCTCCTCGGTCGCCTTGGAGGTCTGCGTGGCGAGTTGCTTCACCTCCTGGGCGACCACGGCGAAGCCCTTGCCCGCCTCCCCGGCCCGCGCCGCCTCGATGGTGGCGTTGAGGGCGAGCAGGTTGGTCTGGCCGGCGATCTGCTGGATGAGCCCGATCACCTGACCGATCTTCTGGGCGGCTTGGCTCAAACCCTCGACGGTGACGTTGGTGCGCTCCGCCTGGCCGGCGGCCTCCTTGGCGATGGTGGCCGAGAGGTTGACCTGCTGGCTGATCTCGTCGATCGAGGCGGACAATTCCTCGGTGGCGGCGGCGACGCCCTGGAAGTTGGCGCTCGCCTGCTCGGCGGCAGCCGAGACCGCCATCGCCAGACGATCCGCCTCAGACACCGTGCCGGACATGCCCTCGGCGGCGCTGCGCATCTGCCCGGCGGCGGAGGCCACCGTGCCGACGATGCCGCCGACGCTCTGCTCGAAGGCCTCGGCGATGGCCAGCATGCCGGCGCGGCGCTCCTCCTCGGCGCCGACCTTGGCCCGATCCTGCTGCAACCGCAGTTCCTCGGCCTCGCTCATGCTCGCCTTGAAGACTTCGACGGCCTTGGCCATGGCGCCGATCTAGTCCCGGCGGCCGGTGCCCGGGATGACCGTGCTCATGTCGCCCTCGGCCAGCCGGCGCATGACCGCCGTCATGGCGGCGATGGGTGCCGTGACGCGGCGATGCACCACGAAGAGGCCGAGTGTCCCGACGAGAAGCGCTATGGCGAGCAGCGCGGCGTGCAGGACGAGGCCGTGGCCGGCCTCCGCCCCCTTCATGTCCGCCTGACGCTGCGCGGCTTGCATGGCCGTCTCGGCCACCGCAGTGAGGCTGTCGAGGGCCGGGTTGGATGATTTCAGAAGCTCATCGTACTGCATCGGGGTCGGCTGCCCGGCCGCGAGCGCCTGAAAGACCGGCTTCCGCAGCCTCTCGTAGTCCACGAAGGTCAGCTCCTGCGCCGTGTTGACAGCCGCGACGATATCGTCCGGCACGCCGGATCGCGCTGTGAGCTCGCGGACCACCGACCAAGTCACCTCGGCGCGGGCGCGCAACTCGGCGGCTTTCTTCTCGAGGGGCGGCGGCAGAGCCTTTGCGTTATAGGCCTCGCCGAGGACGGTGCGCTCGAGGCCGATGCCGTCGCGAGCGAGCCAGGCGAGCTGCTTGATGGCCATCAGCTCGGCGGTCTCGGCGTCGGCCATACGCACCTTTTCCCCGAGCACAGCCGACATCTTCTCGAGACGGTCGACAACAGCCGTCGCCGCCGTGTTGAAATCCTTGGCGATGCCGGGGCGGCGCTCGGCCAAGGGAACGCCGAACGCGCCGTCGACTTCCTTGCGGATTGCGACCAGCTTGTCCACGGCCGCGCGGAGCCCGCCATAAACTTCCTTCTCGGAGCCGGCGCAGTCCATGTCGGCGCACACCGCGATCACGGCCTCCACGGCGGGAACCGACTTGGCGCGCAAGGCCGCCGCGGTGGCGATGAAGCTCTGCGAGGCGGGCTCCTTGCCCTCCAGCGTCGTGCGGGTCGGTCCGCGCTCAAGCCTCGAATTCTGCAGCGCCGTGAAGACCGTCAGGCCGGCGTGGGCGATACGCGC
>DASQLE010000509.1:0-2018 GCA_035630175.1 Beijerinckiaceae bacterium | reverse complement strand
TCGGCTGAGGTTTCCGCCTCCCTCGCTTTAGAAGCATCCTCGAGCCGCCGGCTCTCGATCATGGCTGCCCTGAACACGTCCAGAGACTGTGCCATCATGCCGATCTCGTCGCGCCGCGAGCGCCCGCCGACCTCGACCGAGAGATCGCCTTCCGACAGGGCTTTGGTGGTCGCCGCGAGCGCCGCGATCGGACGCGAGATGTTCCTCGCAATGAGCTGACCGACAACGACCAGGATCACGAGAACGGCTGCGACGCCGCCGATCATCAGCGTATCGGTCCGCGCGCGAACGGCGGCGATCGAAGCCGAGGCATCGCGATAGCGTTTCTCGACGGCTTCATGGAGCGTGTTGAACACCGGTTCCACGTCGGCATAAGCCTTGGACAGGGCTTTGACGGCGTCCGCCTTCTCCGTATTGGCGGCCGCATAGCTCGCGAAGTCCTTCTGGTAGGCGGCCATCTTGGCCGAAACCGACTCGCGCGCAGCGTCGCCCAGAGACGATGCCTTCAAGCTGCTCGCAAACTCTTCGCCGCGCTTCTTCATCTCACCGAGGTAGCGGGCGTCCTCGCGCAGGATGAAGTCCTTCTCATGCCGACGCATCATCAGCATCAGGATGGTCAGTTCCTTCTCGTTCGCCTTGGCCAGCTGTGCCTCTGCGTCGCGGACCGAATTCCTCAGCGAGCCTTGCAGGCCCGAATTCTCGTCGTGACCCAGCTTGCGCTGTGCCGCGACCACGACCTGAAATGCGCGAAGGTAGGCCCCAAAGCCGGTGCGACCGCCCGTCAGAAGGTCGCGCATAACGGCATCGTCGGGAGAGGTCAGCTTTTTCTCGATGGCGCCGAGCAGCGCCGTGCTTCGCTCGGCGATCTCGGCGTGGCGCGTCACGTAGCGCTCGTCCGTACGGAGCAGATAGTCCTTCTCGGCTCGGCGGGCTTCCAGCAATTGGCTGTCGAGCGTGAGGACGAGGCGCTCGATCTTCGCAGCGCCGTCGGCGACTGCTTCCTCCCGCGCCAGCAACGCAGCCGTTGTGAAGTAGACGCCTGCAAGCGCCGCGATGCCGACGATCCCGAGAAGGCTTAACGCCCATATGAGCTGCCGGACGCCGAGCCGTGCTGTAAGCGACATCGTCTTGCCTTCCTTGGGATCAGTGGCCGTGCTGTGCCGTGCCGCGCGCGGCTCCGAGCAGGCATTCGGCCGCCTGCCCGATCTCGTTTGCGGAGTTCATCAGATGAGGCACGGCTCCGCCCGCGCCGTTCACGCCTTCCAAGCCCGTCGCGATCCGGCGCAACCGGAGCGCGGTTCCGTGCCGATCGTTCAAGGCGATCACGAACGGCGCCGCGCAAGTGCTCGCCGCCCGCCGAGCGAAGGCGCTCGGCAGCCGGCGAGGCTGGCCTTGTCACGCCGCCTTGACGCCCGACAGGAAGCTATCGACTTCGCGGCCGAGGTCCTCGGAGTGCCGCGATAGCTCCTGCGCGGCGCTGAGCACCTGCGAGGCGGCCGAGCCGGTCTCGCCGGCGCCGCGCTTGACGTCGAGGATGTTGCCGGTCACCACCTGGGTGCCCTGCGCCGCCTGCTGCACGTTGCGGGCGATCTCCTGCGTCGCCGCCCCCTGCTCCTCCATGGCCGCGGCAACGCCCGAGGCGATCACGTTCATCTCGTCGATGGTCGCCCCGATGGTCTGGATGGCGGCCACGACCTGCTGCGTCTCCGCCTGGATGCCGTCGATCTGCGCGGCGATCTCCTCCGTCGCCTTGGCGGTCTGGCTCGCCAGCGCCTTGACCTCGGTGGCCACCACGGCGAAGCCGCGGCCCGCCTCGCCGGCGCGCGCCGCCTCGATGGTGGCGTTGAGGGCGAGCAGGTTGGTCTGCCCGGCGATGCTGTTGATCAGCGCCACCACGTCGCCGATCTTCTGCGCCCCGGCGGCGAGCGCCTGAACGGTGGCGTCCGTGCGCTTGGCCTCCTCGGCGGCGCGCCCGGCGATGGTCGAGGACTTCGCCACCTGCTCCGAGATCTCGCGGA
>DASQLE010000508.1:0-3101 GCA_035630175.1 Beijerinckiaceae bacterium | reverse complement strand
TGGGCCAACGCGATCCCGGCGACGAAGAGCCTTGCAGCACGGGCGCTCCCAATCGGCCTGGCCCACAACGTCAAGCTGAAGCGGCCGATCGCCAAGGATACCGTCGTGTCGTTCGACGACGTCGAGCTGGACCGCGATCTCGACGTGGTTGAGCTTCGACGTGAGATGGAACGGGCCGGCGCCCCGGCAACCGCCAGGGCGGCGTGAGCCGGGGAGGACGGATCATCATGTCCGAGCCCGCAAAGCCGCCCGCCTTCGTGGTCATCCCGGAATTCGTGATCAAACCCGATTGCATCGACGCCTTCCTGGCTCTCGCGCAGGACGATGCCAGCCATTCGGTCGCGGACGAGCCGGGCTGCCGGCAGTTCGACGTCGTCCAGATGCAAGGGGCGCCTCACCAATTTCTCTTCTACGAGGTGTATGACAGCCCAGCGGCGTTCGAGGCCCATCTGCAAACGCCGCATCTGGCTCGATTCCGGAAGGCCCTGCCCGAGTTGGTGGCGGAGGACCGCCCGGTCCGCTTCGCCAGCCGTCATGCGGGATGATCATCACCGACGACCGTCCCGCAACCTCCAGCCCGCAGACGGACTACCTCCCTAGCGACGACGTCTAGCGCAGGGCGCCGCAGAATCGCTGGATACGGTGGCAGGCCTCTTCCAGCACCTCGTTCGAGGTCGCGTAGGAGATGCGGAAGTTCGGCCCGAGCCCGAAGGCCGAGCCGTGCACGGTGGCGACGCCCTCCGCCTCGAGAAGCTCGGAGACGAAATCCTCGTCCGTCTCGATGGTCCGGCCGGACGGCGCCTTGCGGCCGATGGCGCCGGCGCAGGAAGGGTAGACGTAGAAGGCGCCCTCCGGCACCGGGCACTTCAAATATTTCGATTGGTTGAGCATGGACACGACGAGGTCGCGCCGCTCCTCGAAGGCCTGCTTGAAGCGCGGCAGGTGATCCTGCGGGCCGTCGAGCGCCTCGACGGCGGCCCATTGCGCAATCGTGCAGGCGCCGGTCGTCTGCTGGCCTTGCACGAAATCCATCGCCTTGATGAGGGCTTCCGGACCGCCGGCATAGCCGATGCGCCAGCCCGTCATGGCATAGGCCTTCGACACGCCGTTGATGGTCAGCGTGCGCTCGTAGAGCGAGGGCTCCACCTGCGCCGGCGTGACGAACTGGAAATCGCCGTAGGTCAGGTGCTCGTACATGTCGTCGGTCATCACCCAGACATGCGGATGGCGCACGAGCACGTCGGTGAGCGCCTTCAGCTCGTCGTGGGTATAGGCCGCGCCGGACGGGTTCGACGGCGAGTTGAGGAGGACCCACTTGGTCTTCGGCGTGATCGCCGCCTCGAGCGGCCCCGGCTGCAGCTTGAAGCCGTGCTCGATCGTGGTCTCGACGACCACCGGCGTGCCGCCGCACAGGCCGACCATGTCCGGATAGGATACCCAATAGGGCGCCGTGATGACGACCTCGTCGCCCGGATTGAGCGTAGCGAGCATCGCGTTGTAGAGGACCTGCTTGCCGCCGGTCGAGACGATCGTCTGGGCCGGCTTGTAGTCGAGGCCGTTCTCGCGCTTGAACTTCTTGGCGATCGCCTCGCGCAGGGGAACGATGCCGGCGACCGGCGGGTATTTGGTTTCGCCGCGCCGGATGGCGGCGACCGCTGCCTCCTTGATATGGTCGGGCGTATCGAAATCAGGCTCGCCCACCGACAGGCTGATGATGTCCCGGCCCTGGTTCTTGAGGTCGCGCGCCTTTTGCGTCATGGCGATGGTCGCGGACGGCTTTACGCGGGACAGGACGTCGGCCAGAAAGGCCATGGGAGTTCTCCGGACGGTGGGTTTAGGGCATTGCGATGCGGCGCGGCGCGGACCCTAGTGCCAGGTTCCGCCTCAGGCAACCCAATCGGGGACAGACCGGCCTTGCACGCCTTTCAGGAGCAACCATGACGATCACTCGCCGCTGCACGTTGGGCCTTCTCGCCGGCGCCCTCGTTCCGCACCCGGCCGGCGCGCAGGCCTTTCCGACGCGGCCGATGACGATTGTCGTGCCGTATCCGCCCGGCGGCCCGACCGACGCCATCGCCCGCATCGTCGCCCAGGAGCTGAGCGTCGCGCTCGGCCATAACGTGATCGTGCGCAACGAGCCTGGAGCGTCGGGGGCGGTCGGCACCCGCGCGGCGGCGCGCGCCGAACCCGACGGCCACACCATCGTGTTCGGCAACAACCAGACGCACGGCAACAACATGTTCCTGCTCAAGGAGCCGGGCTACGACGCCGTCAAGGATTTCGCGCCCCTCGCCGGCGCCGGCGCTTTCGAGCACGTCTTCGTCGTGCGCAAAGACCTGCCGGTGCAGACGATCAACGAGCTGATCGAGCTCGCCCGGCGGGAGCCGGGCAAGCTCAATTACGGCTCGACCGGCCTCGGCTCCGGCTCGCACCTCTCGACCGAGCTGTTCATGGCGCGCACTGGCATCCGCATGACGCATGTGCCGTTCCGCGGCGCTGCTCCCCTTCTGCAGGAGCTGATGGGCGGACGCATCGACGTGTCCAACTCGACCCTGCCGAGCGTGCTCGGCCAGATCCAGAGCGGCGACATCCGCGCGGTCGCCATCGCCAGCCCGCAGCGCCACCCGACCCTGCCCGACGTGCCGACCCTGCGCGAGCAGGGCATCGCCGATGCCGACGCGGAATCGTGGGCGGCCTTCTTCGCTCCGGCGGCGACGCCGTCAACGATCCTCGATCGCCTCAGCCGCGAGATCATCGCCGTGCTCGAGAAACCCGCCGCCCGCGAGGCGATCACGAAGATGGGATTCAGCCTGAAGGTGCGCGAGCCCGCCGCCTTCCGGCCCTACCTTGTCGAGGAGATCAAGACCTGGGGCGAGATCATCAAGGCCGCCGGCGTCAAGGCGGAGGGATGATCTTCGGCGGCATGGTCGGGCCGTGCAGCGGCATGGCCGGGCCTTGCCTCATGGTCGGGCTTGACCCGACCATCTCAGGCCGCAGAGGTGCGGATCATTCGTCCTGAGGTCCTCGGATCGCTGCGCGTCCGAGGTTGACGGAGCCATAGCCATGAACCTCACCGCCCTCCTCCGCCGTCGCGCCGAAGC
>DASQLE010000507.1:0-4530 GCA_035630175.1 Beijerinckiaceae bacterium | reverse complement strand
GAGCGAGGCCGGCTCCTGGCGCGAGGACCCACAGCGCCAGGCCGCGCGCGAGGAGCCGCTGGAGACCTTCGCGGCAGAGGTGTTGGCGCGGCGGCGGCGCAAGATCCGCAAGCGCGGGCGCGACCTCGCCAGGCTCGACGTTGCCGCGCAGCACCGCATTCGCATCGAGGCCAAGAAGCTGCGCTACGCGACCGAGTTCTTCGCGAGCCTCGCCGCGACCAAGAAGGCGCGCGAGCGGCACCGCGCTTTCCTGAAGAGCCTGGAAGACCTGCAGGAGCATCTCGGCCGGGCCAACGACCTCGCGACCGGCGAGCGCGTGGCGAGCCGCTTGCCGGAGGAGGCGTTCGCGGGCCTCGCTGCCGCGCCCGAGCCGGCGCGAGCGCGCGACACCGCCTTGACGGCGGCAAGCGCTGCCTTCCACGATTTCGCCAGAGCCAAACGTTTCTGGCGCACCGTTTGATCTCGCAGCGATCCCGGCTGACGCTCCGCGCTTTACGAAACCTTAATGTTTTCAATCAAATGCGCGCCTCGCTGTTCATATGGCGTTGTGCTCGGGCGTGCTTCGATCCCGCACGGACCAAGCCGAACCCCGTCGTTGCGGAGCCGGCTCTGACCTGCGTGCTGCGTTTTCGAACGGCGAAGCCACCTCATGATCAGGGGAGGGGTGTCGCGAAAGCGCTTAGAAGGGAACCGATCGATGCGCCTATCAAGTAAAATCATGCTCGTTTCAGTGTTGCTGGGCTTCGGCTCCGCTCACGCTGCCGCCGAGGAGGCGGGCCGGTCCTTCGGCTCGGGCGAGCCGCTGCGCCTTGCGCAGAAGCTTCCGTCCGATGTCGAGCAGCGGCTCGGCGTCAGGCCGAACTCGGCCAACCGCGACGGCCGCGATCGCGGCGATCGTTGGGACCGGCGCGACCGCGATGATCGTTGGGATCGGCGCGACCGCGACCGTTGGGACCGCGACGACCGCTGGGAGCGCCGAGCCTACCGCCCCGGCTTCTCGGTCACGATCCCGTTCGGCGCGCCGGGTTACTTCGTCCGCACGCTGCCCGAGCAGTATCGCTATGTGGTCGTCGGCGGGCGGCGCTGCCGCATCACCGTCACGCGCCGCGTCGACTATCGCGGCCGAGTCGTCACGACCGAACGCCGCCGTTGCTGACGGCCGCCTCAAGGCCGGGCACCCCGGCGCGCGGGCCAGCGCTCGAAGCATGCACGGCTTGCTGCGTGCTTCGAGCCGCCGCCACATCGTGATCGCGGGCGGCCTTGACGGGGGCCGGCCGGACGTGGACAGGACGGGGATGCCCGCGAGAGCCTTGACCGTCCGCGCGCCACGCCGCGCTGTCGTCGCCGCCATGCTGGCCGTTGCCGCCTCGCCGCTGTCGGCCGCCACCTTCCACATCAGCCCGGCCGGCTCGGACGACGCCGCCGGCAGCGCCGCGGCGCCGTGGCGGAGCATCCAGAAGGGCCTTGCCGCGGCCCAGCCGGGCGACGTGGTCGCGCTCGCGCCCGGGCGCTACCTGCAGGACGTCAGAAGCGTGCGCGCCGGCAACCCCGGCCAGCCGATCGTCATGCGCGGCCCGCGCGAGGCCGTCGTCAGCGGCGCCGGCGCCCCCCGCATGGTCGAGATCAACCATGATCATATCGAGCTGCGCGGCTTCACGCTCGACGGCCGCCACGCCGCCGAGCAGCGGCCGGACAGCTACCGCGACAAGCTCCTCTACGTGATCGGCACGCGGCCGCGCGACGGCGTCGAGGGCCTCAAGGTGATCGGCATGGCCTTCCGCAACGGCGGCGGCGAGTGCATCCGCCTGCGCTACTTTGCGCAGAACAACGAGATCGCCCATTCCACCTTCGAGGGTTGCGGCGTTCACGACTTCCAGTTCCGCAAGAGCGGCAAGAACGGCGAGGCGATTTATATCGGCACGGCGCCGGAGCAGCTCGGCGACCGCGGCGCCCCGGACGCGTCGCCCGACCAGTCGAACGGCAACTGGATCCACCACAACACCTTTGACACGCGCGGCAACGAGTGCGTCGACATCAAGGAGGCGTCGTCGAAGAACGTCGTCGAGCACAACCGCTGCACGGGCCAGCTGGACAAGAACTCGGGCGGCCTCGGCTCGCGCGGCAGCGGCAACGTCTTCCGCTACAATCTCGTCTACGGCAACCGCGGCGCCGGCATCCGGGTCGGCGGCGACGGCGAGCGCGACGGCATCGACAACGACATCTACGGCAACACCTTCCGCAACAATGCCATGGGCCCGATCCGCGCCCAGCGCGGGCCGCAGGGCAAGGTGTGCGAGAACGTCGCTGAGGGTAACGGCGAAGCGCCGGAATCCGGGCGCTTCACGCGCGAGCTCGTTCCCGGCATCGCCTGCGGCGATCCCCTCGCCACAGCAGCCGGCCGCCGCGCCAAGGGCGAGGCGGCGGCGGAACTGGCCGAGAAGCCGAAGAACGCCGAGCCGCTGCGCTGCGCCTCACCCGGCCTGCATTGCGTCGTGGCGCGGTTCGAGGGTGACGAGCGCAACCGCATCAAGATCCTCGACGCAAGCGACCCGTCGCTGCGCGGCAAGCACCTCATCGTGCAAGAAGCGTCTGACCAGAACGCGCGGCCTCTCGATCCCAAGGCGCTGGCGGGCAAGATCGCCAGGATCGAGTTCCAGGCGCTCGACAAGCGCGTCCTGCAGAATGCGCGGGTCGTCAGGGTCCTGACCGAGGCCGCGCGGAGCGCTCCGAACTAGGTCGGATCGGGGCGAGCACCGCAGGCCCGGACCGAAAGGAGTTGAGGGAACGAAGCCGGGCGAGTAACTCCAACAGCGTAGGGCTGAGTCGCGTTGCGGATCGACACGACCTGGGGCGAGACCTCAGGAGCGACACTTGGGGCGAGACTTCAAGCTGCACATGGAGGACTGACGATGCCCGCCTTGGCAAAGACCAGCATACGGGACCAGAACATCGCCTCGATGGAGGCTGCCCGAGACGGCGCCCGGCAGGCCGCCGAAGGAACGCGGGTCGTCACGGAAGCGACGCGGCAAGCCGCCGAGACCGCGCAGGAGACGATCAGCAACGCCATGGATGCGGCTTCGCGCGTCCTGCAAGGCTCGGCGGACCAGGTCGCCCGCTCCTTCGGCCTGTCGGACGACAGGGGCGAGGATCTGGCCCGTCAAGCGACGCGCAACCTCGAGGCGATCGCCGAGTGCGGCGGCGTCCTCATGCGCGGCTTCCAGGAGATCTCGCGCGAGTGGCTGAGCCTTGCGCAGCATCGCATGCAGCGAAACCTCGACGGCGTGCAGGCGCTTGCCGCCTGCCGCACCCTGCAGGACGCCGTCGCCGCTCAAACCGAGCTCGCCCGCGACAACATCCGCGAGATGGCCGAGAACACCCGGCAGATCGCCGAGACCTCGGCGAAGGTCGCCCAGGAGGCGGCCCAAGCGCTCGCCGGCTCGCACCGGAGGAAAGGATCTGGCCGCGCCAGCCGGGGGTCCTGAGCGCTTGCATTCTCCGGCCGGTCGTGCGGTACATGGAAGGGGGGCCTGCTGTCCAAGTGTGATGGAGGCCGTCATGAAAACCTATTACGTCTTCCAGTCTCAAAGCTCCCCCGACCTGCGCGGTTTTGCCGAAGACGCCTCGGGGCGCACGCTCCCGGACGATGACGGGCCTTGGACCCTCGTCCGGAAGATCGCTCCGGACGGCTCATGGGACCTCGACGTGAGTCGGGCGATCGTCGCCACCGCGATCAACAATAACGGCTTCTACCTCTGGGGCACGCGCCGGCAGCCCGCTGGGAAGGCGGTGATCGAGAGCGATCGTGTCGAGGGCACGGCGGTATACGACCCGAAGGGCGACCAGGTCGGCACCATCAAGCGACTGTTCATCGAGAAGACCAGCGGCCGCGTCCTCTATGTCGACGTGACCTTCGGCGGCTTCCTCGGCATCGGCGTCCATCACCACACGATCCCATGGGAGAATCTCGCCTACGACCGTGAGCTCGGCGGCTATCGGACCGAGGTGACCGCCGAGCAGGTGCGCGCCGCGCCGCCGTTCTTCGGCGACGCCGAGATTTGGCACGACCGCAACCGCGAGCAGCAGATGCGGGACTATTGGACACGCCCGTTTTGAGCCGGGTGCGAGCGATCGGGCGGGCCGTCTTGCTGTCGGCGCAAACGGATCGCGCGATGCGCGCGGCCGCCGGCCTGATCCTCGCCGCATTCCTCGGCTCCTCGGCCTTGGCCCAGACGGCGGATTCGCGCCGCCGCCTCTATCCGACCGAGGACGGCTTCCTTGAGGTCGACGGCCGCACGGGCGCCATCACGGAATGCAAGCGCGCGCCGGACGGCTACCGCTGCGCGCGGGTGACCGACGGCGACGTGCTTTTGCGGGAGGAGCCGGGCCCGCAGGCCGACAAGCCCGCCGCACCGCGCCCGGCGCCGCGCGCCGCCGAGCCGCCGGGTCCGTCCGACGGCGAGATCGACCGCGCGCTCGGCGTGATGGAGCGCTTCCTGCGGCGGTTCTTGGACATCGTCCGCGAGGGCCGGA
>DASQLE010000506.1:0-9924 GCA_035630175.1 Beijerinckiaceae bacterium | reverse complement strand
GAGGCCGTCCGGATCGGTTTCAAGCGCTTTGGCGTCGAGGAAGGGCATGGTTGCGCTCCTGATGGAGCTTCTGGCGAATGGCCGAGCTTTTAACCATAACGCCGAGAAGATGGAGTTGGTTCGTCCGGGACTGCGATTCCTTGGGATAACCGGCCGAGCCGGCTCGCCTCCCCGTCCGGCCGCTCAAGGCTGCGCCGGGCCGATGGCCGGGACGCGCACCAGGAGCGAAGTATTGGCACCCTCGCGCTGCTCGACCGTCACCGTGCGCACGACCCTGCGCACCGATCCGTCGGAAGCGCCGAGGCATTCCGGCGCGAGGTGGGGCCAGGCCTGGGCCGCGCACGCGTCCCGGAGGGGCTGGCCGAACGCATCGCCCTTGCCGTCGCGGAGGGTGCGAGCGCCTGCATCCTCGTCGCGCTGCCCGCTCGTATAGGCGGCCCGCGAGACGCGCATCGGCTCCCCCTCGGGAACGCGATCGCTGTAGACCTTGCCGGCGATCGGCTCGGCCGCCGTCGGCGGCTGCATTTCCGAGGCGGTGACGAGGCCGGCCGACAAGACGGCGCTCATCCCCACGATCTTGATCAATTCGAACATTGACGCTCTCCGTCGCGGCCTGTTCACCGGCCGTCTTTTGCAGCGTCAAACTATCGGCGAAGCGTTTCCGTGCGGTTGCGCACATTGGTTAAAATTGTTGCGTCGGGCGCAGGCTTCATTACGCGGCGCCGCCGCACACGAAACAATTCCTGGCCCGGAGAACCGGCCCTTACGGCTCCGCCTCCGGCGAGAACACGTAGCCGGCGCCGCGGATGGTGCGGATGACGCGCGGATGATCCGGATCGGGCTCGATCTTGCGGCGGATGCGCGTGATGCGCACGTCGATGGCCCGGTCGAAGGCGTCCGGGTCGCGGGCGTTGGCGAGGTCGAGCAGGCGCTCGCGCGACATGACCCGTTTCGGGTTCTCGGCGAAGGCTTTCAGGAGATTGAATTCGGACGTCGTGAGCGGGTGCTCGACCCCGTCCTCGTCGCGGAGCACGCGCGCGTCGAGGTTGAGCCACTTGGTGCCGAAGCGGACCTCCTGACCGGCCCCGCCGGCGCCGGGAGGCGGGGCGGCGGCGCTCCGGCGCAGAACCGACCGGATGCGCGCGACCAGCTCGCGGAGCTCGCACGGCTTGGCCAGGTAGTCGTCGGCCCCGAGTTCCAGGCCCACGACCCGGTCGATCGGGCTCGCCGTAGCGGTCAGCATGATGATCGGCACGCGTGTGGTCTGCTTGAGGGAGCGGACGATCGAAAGGCCGTCCTCCTCCGGCATGTTGAGATCGAGAATGATTAGGTCCGGCTTGTCCCGACCGAGGGCCTGCCGCAGGCTGACGCCGCCGTCGCAGAGCGTGACGGCGAAGCCGTGCATCTTCAGATAGTCGCCGATCATGTCGCGGGCGGCGGCCTCGTCGTCGACGACGAAGATGTGCTGGGTCTGACTCATGGGGATCACCTCCCGGCCGCCGGCAGCACGATCTCGAACGTGGCGCCGGTGCCGGGACCATCGCTGGTGGCCCGGATGGTGCCGCCGTGCAGCTCGATGATCCGCTTGGCGATCGATAGGCCGAGGCCGGTGGAGCTCTCGCCGCCGGTCGGCTTGGCGGACAGGCGCTGGAAGCGGCCGAAGAGCCGCGACATGTCCTCCGGCGACAGCCCGGCGCCCCGATCGGTCACGCGGATCGCGGCGATCTCGTCGCGGCGCTCGAGCCGGATGTCGATGCCGGTGCCGGGCGGGCTGTATTTGATGGCGTTGCTGACGAGGTTGTCGACCGCCTCGCGCAGGCGGTCGTGATCGCCGCTCGCCGTGACGGCGACCGGGCCGCTCAACACGAGGCTTTGACCTTTGCGTTCCGCCAGCGGCCGGTTGGCCGACACGGCCTCGTCGAGAAGCGCGGCGAGATCGAGCGGCTGCAGACGGATGCGGATGTCGAGCGCATCGGCCATGGCGTCGTTGATCAGGGTGTCGACCATCTGGGTCAAGCGCCGGGCGGATAGTCGGACATGGTCGAGCTGCGCGCGGGCCGGTTCGATCGCGGGCATGTCGGTGGCCAGGATGTCCGACAGCATCTCCGTGCGCCCGAGAATCACCCCGAGGGGATTTTTCAGGTCGTGGGCGACGATGCCGAGAACGTCGTCCTTGAACTTGTTGGCGCGGCGCAGGCGCTCCTCCTGCGCGGCGAGGCGCTCATTGGCCATGGTCAGCTCGCGCGTGCGCTGCACGACCCGTTCCTCGAGACGCATGTTCGCGTCCTGCAGTTGCTCGTAAAGAATGACGTTGTCGAAGGCGCTGGAGAGGCGGCTGCAAAAGACCTCGACGAGCGTCCGGTCCGTCTCCGACAGGCGCTTCGGCGACTCGAGCAGCACGACCACCTCGCGGCCGCTCCCGGTCTTGACGTAGAGAACGGAACGCGTGTCGTCGAACTCGTGGCATCGGCGCTCGAAGGCCTGGCGCACGAGCATGTCGATTTGCTCGTCGAGCGGTTGGTCGGGGACGAGCGCCGCCAGTTGCCGGTAGCAGCCGGAGCCGGCCAGGATGGCAAAGGACTGCTCGGGATTGCCCGCCTCGCGCAGGACAAGAATTCCCGCGCAATCGACGTTGAGCAGCGAGGCGATCTGGGTCAGGACGCCTTCGGCGAGGCGCTGCATCGAGCGGAAATCGAACAGGGTCGAGGCCGCCTCGACGATGATCTCGAGGCCGCGGCGCGTCTCGACCATGCGCTGAAGCTGCTGATAGGCCCGCAAGGCCGCCGTCAGGGTGGTGAAGAGCTTGTCGGCGGTTAGTTCGGTCTTCGCCTTGTAGTCGTTGATGTCGTAATCGACGATGACGCGCCGCTCCGGCGCCTGGCCCGGCTGGCCGGTGCGCAGGATGATGCGCACCGTCTCGTTCCGCAATTCGCTCCGGATGTAGTCGACGAGGTCGAGCCCGGCATCCTCGCTCTCCATCACCACGTCGAGCAGCACGACGGCGATATCCGGATGGTTGCGCAACAGCGCCCGCCCCTCGGCTCCCGAATAGGCCGACAGGATCTCGATGCGCTGTCCGTTCAGGGCGTAATCGTAGAGCGCGAAGCGCGTGCCGTCGTGCACGGCGGCATCGTCGTCGATCACGGCCACCTTCCAGCGCGGCAGCGGCATGCCGGGCGACGCGCCCCCCTCGTCGTCTAGAATGGTGACGAAGTCGTCATCCGATTCCATGATCAGATCTCCTGCGCCGCGGCGGGCTCGCGCGTCTCGGCCGGGGCGAACTTAGGCAGGTTGATGCGGAAGGTGGTGCCCTCGTCCGGCCGCGATGAAAGGACGATGCGGCCGCCGAGCTTGCGCGTAACGAGGTTGTAGACGATGTGCAGCCCGAGCCCCGTGCCGCCCTCCCCGCGCCTGGTCGTGAAGAACGGGTCGAACGCCTGCCGCTGAACCTCGTCCGACATGCCGATGCCGTCGTCCCGGACGATCATATGCACCTGGTCCTCGCCGCTGGTCCTCGCCACGATGCTGATGGTGCCGGGCGCCTCTTCGGCAAAGGCATGGTTCACCGCGTTGAGGAACAAGTTCGTGAGAACCTGGCCGAAGGCGCCGGGATAGCTGTTCATGCGGATGCCGGGCGGGATGTCGAGGACGAGGCGGAGCTGCAGCCGCTTCAAGCTCGGCTTCAGGCTGGCGATGATCTGCTCCGTCGATTCCTTGAGGTCGAACTCGCGCCGGTCCGCGTAACTGCGGTCGA
This sequence comes from Beijerinckiaceae bacterium, assembly GCA_035630175.1. Lineage (GTDB taxonomy): Bacteria > Pseudomonadota > Alphaproteobacteria > Rhizobiales > Beijerinckiaceae > JAJKJG01. Next base: position 6,170 of record DASQLE010000506.1, on the reverse strand, counting down.
CAGCCACCTGCTTGAAGGATTGGATGAGCTCGCCGGCCCGATGCAAGTTGACGACGAGTTGCTCGGCTGCGTCCCTGTTGCCGTCGACGAACTCGTTCAGTCGCGAGCGCCGCATGGGCCCGGCCGCGATCTCGGCGCCGAATTCCTCGCACCGGCGGGCGAGGCTCGAGGCGACCGTGAGGCTGATCCCGACGGGGTTGTTGACCTCGTGCGCGACGCCGGCCACCAGGCTGCCCAAGGCGGCGAGCTTCTCGGCTTCGATCAGGCTCGTCTGCGTGTCGCGGAGATCCGACAGGGCCGCTTCGGCGCGTTCCTTCGAGGCCCGCACCGCTTCCTCCGCCTGGCGGCGGGCGATGGCGTTCTCGCGGAACACCTCGATGGCGCGCGCCATGTCGCCGATCTCGTCCGATGCCCGAAGGCCTCTGACGCGGCGGTCGTAATCGCCGGCGATGATCGCGTTCATGTTCTGGCGCAAATGCGCGAGCGGCTCGCTGATGCTGCGCGACACCATGATGCCCATGAACACCACGAGCGCCACGAAACCCAAGGCGACGATGGCGACCTTGCCGGACACGGCCTCCACGGCCTGGTCGAAACGGGCCTGCGCCGAGCGCTCGCGCCCGCGCATCGCCCCCGTCAGCTCGTCGATCGAGCTCGACATGGCTTCCGCCATGTCGTCGATCGCCTCGCTCAACAGCTTGGCCTGCCTGTCGAACTGCTCGGTCAGGAGATCGAGCCCGCGGCGCAAGGCAGCGGCCCGCTCGCGCAGGTCGCTCGCCGCGGTGCGCTGGATGTCGTTGTCGGCGAAGCCGAGGATCATGGGCGCCGCGGCGGTGATCGCCTCGATCTGGCGCTTGGCTTCCTCGACGGCCTCCTCGGCGTTGGACAGGTAATAGGCGTTGGCGGCGAGCAGCATGGCGTTGTAGGCCTCGCGCGAGCGCGCCAGGGGCGGCAGCATCAGCGCCTCCGACCGCTGCGTGGCGCCGTCGAGGATGGCGTAGAGGCCGGCCATGTCCTTGGCCGGACGCAGGACGTTGGTCTCGTAGGTGCGCGAGATGGCGGCGCGCGTGTTGCGCAACTCGTCGAACCCGGCAACGAAGCGCTCGGTCAAGCCGATCAGTTTTTGGGCGGTGCCGGCGACGAGCGTGTCGAGGGAGGCCTGCACGCGGAGGTTGCTGATCAGCGACTCGCGCCGGCGGATGATCTCGGCGAGGACGCTCGGATCGGGCTGGTTGAAGTAGCGGTGGATCAGGCTTTGCAGCCGGCCCGCCTCGCTGTCGAGCGACACCAGCAGGCGCTCGGACTGGCGCACCTGCCGCAGCTCGTTCCAGGCCCCGCTCAGGACGGTGGCGCCGTCCCAGATGAGGAACAGGAGGATGAGGGCGAGGGCCGAATTGAGCACCCCGATGGCGAGAATGCGCCAGCGGATCGGCAACAGGCGCAGCTTGCGCGCGAACCAGGTCGCGCGGGCGGGAGCCTCGGTCGGAAAAGGCGTCGCGAGAGAAGCCTCCGTGGCCACGTTGCCGCTCACCGCAAGCTGTGCGCGGACCCTGGCGCGGAGCCACAATGGGCTGCCGGAGCGCCGATGCGCCGCGCCCCATCCCTCCCCCGACCCTGATCCTGCACCATCACTGAGCCTCATCCCGGTGCGGGGCGGATCGTGCCTGCCCCCCTGCAGCGGGAGCCGCCATCATAGCAAAGATTGCCGCGCTCCGGCAAAGCACGGGCGCGCGGGGGGTCGACCCCTCCGCTCAGCGGCGCGCCTCGGCGAGGCGCGCCCCGAACCGGATGAGGCTGAGGTCGGAACCGGCCGGCCCCACCAGGGAGAGCCCGAGCGGAGCCCCGTCGCGGCGCGCCAGCGGCAGCGACACCTGCGGGAAGCCGGCCAGCCCGGCGAGGCAGAGAAGGTTGAGGGCCCGGTTGCGATAGCTGTCCAGCCTGTCTTCCGGCTCGCTGAGGAGCGGGGCCACGTCCGGCATGGTCGGCAGGATCAGGATCCCGTCCGGCCCGAGGAGACCGGCGAAGTGCTCGCGGAACCGCGCCCGCGTCGCCTCCCCGTCCGCCACCTGCGCGTCGCTGATCCCTTTGCCGAAGGCGAAGCGCTCGGCCACGCCGGGCCCAAGGGGCGGCCGGAAGCGCTCGATCATCGCGCCATGCACCGTCCAGGCTTCGCGGCTCTGGATGTGGCGGAAGGCCCAATACAAGGGCTCGAAGCCCTCGCTCGTCGCCTCCACGACCTCGGCGGTCGCGGTCAGGTCCTCGATCGCCTTGACGACCGGGGCCAGGGTGCCGCGCACGTCGGTGTCGAGCATGGCGAAGCCGTCCGCCGCCAGGAGCAGCCGGGGCGTCGGCGGCAGCGCCGCCGCATCCTCGCCGAGCAAAACCTCGCCGACGCGGACAAAGACGTCGGAGCCGCGCGCGAACAACCCGCACGTGTCGAAGGACGGCGCGAGGTCGAGGCAGCTCTCGAGGCTGACCCGCCCATGCGTCGGGCGGAGGCCGAACAGGCCGCAATGGCTCGCCGGCCCGCGCACGGAGCCGCCCGTGTCGGTGCCGAGGGCGAAATCGCACAAGCCGTTCGACACCGCCGAGGCCGAGCCCGACGACGAGCCGCCCGGGATGCGGTCCGGAGCGCCCCCGTTCACGGGCGTGCCGAAATGCGCGTTCTTGCCGTTGAGCGAGAAGGCAAGCTCGTCCGTGTGGGTCTTGCCGACGAAGCGCGCGCCGGCATCGAGCAGCCTTTGCACGACCGGGGCGGTGCGGGTCTTGACGCCGGACAGGGCGAGCACATGGGGGCTGCCGCCGCCGGTCGGATAGCCTGCCACGTCGAACAGGTCCTTGACCGCGAAGGTCAGCCCGGCGAGCGGCCCGGAAGCGGCCTTCGGCACCTCGACGGGCGGATAAGGCAGGAAGGCGCGGGCGGGATCGGAATCCAGGAGCATGGGGTCCTCGTCGGGCTATCCAAGGTCTCTTATAGCCCCGCTTCGAGCGGGGCATCCACGCGGCCGGCGCGGATCAGCGCTGATTTGCGCGATTACGAGGTGGCAAAGCTATGTTAAGCGTCGCCGCAGATCGTCGAAAGGGCAGCCCTGTGGCGAGACGGAGGAGCGGTTCATGAAGGTGCCGTCGTTGTCGCGCGCGATCTTGGTGGCGGGCCTGGCCGCGGCGGCTCTGGCGGCCGCCGGCGGCGCGCCCCGGGCGCAGGGGCAGGATCCGGTCCGGATCGGCGAGTTGAACTCCTACAGCCGTATGGCGGCCTTTGCGGTTCCCTACCGCAATGCGATGCAGCTCGCGCAGGACGAGATCAACGGCAAAGGCGGCGTGCTCGGCGGCCGCAAGCTCGAATTCGTGTTCCGCGACGACGGCGGCACCACCGGCGACGCGACGCGGGTCGCCGAAGAGCTCGTCACCCGCGAGAAGGTCGCCTTCCTGGTCGGAACCTTCCTGTCCAATGTGGGTCTCGCGGTCGCCGATTTCGCCAACCAGCGCAAGATCCTCTTCCTCGCCTCGGAGCCCTTGTCGGACGCCATCACCATGGCGGGGGGCAACCGCTACACGTTCCGGGTCCGCCCGAGCACCTACATGCTGACGCGCATGCTGGTCGACGCCGTCCGCGACCGCAATGTCAGCCGCTGGGCGATCGTGGCGCCGAACTACGAATACGGGCAATCGGCGGCGGCCAATTTCAAGCGCCTCATCAAGGAAGCCAATCCGAAGGCCGAGATCGTCGCCGAGCAATATCCGGCGCTCGGCAAGGTGGAGGCCGGCGCCACGGTCAACGCTCTCGCGGCAGCCAAGCCCGACGCCATCTTCAACGTCCTGTTCGGGCCCGACCTCGCGCCCTTCGTGCGCGAGGGCAACACGCGGGGCCTGTTCGAGGGGCGAACGGTCGCCAGCCTTCTGACGGGCGAGCCCGAATACCTCCTGCCCCTCGGCGACGAGGCGCCGGAAGGCTGGATCGTCACCGGCTATCCATGGGAGCAGATCGACGCCCCCGCGCACAAGGCCTTTGCCGAGGCTTACCAGAAGCGCTTCAACGACACGCCGCGGCTCGGCTCGTTCCTCGGCTACGTGGTCGCCTTTATGGTGCGCGACCTCGTCGACAAGGCCGGCTCCACCGACACTGAGAAACTCATCGCCGCGCTTGAGGACATGCGCTTCGAGACGATCGCCGGCCCCGTCACCATGCGCGGCCTCGACAACCAATCCACCCTCGGCGCCTGGGTCGGCGAGACCACCCTCAAGGGGCGGGGCGGCGCCATGAAGAACGTGCGCTACGTGGACGGCGCCGCCGTCATGTTCCCGGACGGCGAGGTCAAGGCCGCGCGCAAGGACATCCCTTAAATCCCCTCTTCCGGCCCGCTTGCGCGGGCCACCCTCCCCCGCGGAGGGGGAGGGTTGGTGCGCCATGGACCTCTCCTTCGTCGTCGTTCAAATCCTGACCGGGCTCGCCAGCGCCTCGTCGCTGTTCATCATCGCAAGCGGCCTGAGCATCGTTTTCGGCGTCACGCGCATCGTCAATTTCGCGCACGGCTCGCTCTACATGCTGGGCGCCTATTTCGCCGTGACGGTCGTGCCGCGGCTGCTCGACTGGCTGCCGGGCCCGCTTGGTTTCTGGAGCGGCATCCTCCTGGCGGCATGCGCCGTCGGGCTGCTCGGCGTCGCCATGGAAGTGCTGCTGCTCCGGCGCATCTACCGGGCGCCGGAGCTGTTCCAGCTCCTCGCTACCTTCGGGGTCGTGCTCGTCGTCCAGGACGTGGTCATGGAGCTGTTCGGCCCGCAGGACATCCTCGGTCCGCGCGCGCCCGGCCTGCGCGCGCCGGTGGAGATCCTCGGCCACCGCTTCCCGTCCTACGAGCTCGTCCTGATCGCGGCAGGGCCGGCGGTCCTCGCCGGCCTTTGGCTCCTCCTCAAGCGCACGCGCTTCGGCGTTCTCGTGCGCGCCGCGACGCAGGACCGCGACATGGTCGGCGCCCTCGGCGTCAACCAGGCGCTGCTCTTCACCGGCACGCTCTTCCTCGGCGCCTTCCTGGCCGGGCTCGGCGGCGCCCTGCAGATCCCGAAGGCGGCGGCGACCACGCGCATGGATCTCGACATCATCGCCGAGGCTTTCGTGGTGACGGTGATCGGCGGCATGGGCAGCGTGCCGGGCGCCTTCGTGGCCGCCCTCCTCATCGGCCAGCTGCAGGCCTTCGGCATCCTGGCTTTCCCGCGCATCACGCTGGTGCTCGTCTTCCTGCTCATGGCGGCCGTTCTCGTCGTGCGGCCCTACGGTCTGTTCGGGCGGCCAGACGGCGGCGGCGGCGTTCATGCGCCCGGTCCGACGCTGCGGCCGTGGAGCACCGGCGAGCGCGCGCTCGCGACCCTCGCGGTCGCCGGCCTTGCGCTGCTGCCCCTCGCCGGCGACGCCTACACGCTCAAGGTGGCGACCGAGATCCTGATCTTCGCGCTGCTCGCCTTCAGCCTGCATCTTCTGGTCGGCATCGGCGGCATCGTCAGCTTCGGCCACGCCGCCTATTTCGGCCTCGGCGCCTACGGGACGGCGCTGGCGTTCCGCCATCTCGGCGTGCCGATGGAGCTCGCCCTGCCGCTCGCGCCGCTCGCGGCCGCGCTCGGGGCCGCGCTGTTCGGTTTCTTCATCGTCCGCCTGTCGGGCATCTACCTCGCGATGCTGACCCTCGCGGCGGCGCAGATCCTGTATGCGGTGGCGTTCCAGTGGGTCGAGGTGACGGGCGGCGACAACGGCCTCGTCGGCATCTGGCCGGCGTCCTGGGCGGCGGGTCGGATCGTCTATTTCTACCTGACGCTTGTCGTCGCCGTTACGAGCATCGCGGCTTTGCGGCACGTCACCTACGCGCCGTTCGGCTATGCGCTGCGCGGCGCGCGCGATTCGGAGCTGCGCGCCGACGCCATCGGCATCGACGTGCGCAGCCAGCGCTGGCTCGCCTTCATCCTGGCGGGCGGAGCGGCGGGGGTCGCCGGCGGCCTTTACGTGTTCCTAAAAGGCTCGATCGACCCCGGCGTCCTCGGCATCCCGACCTCCGTCGACGCGCTCGCCATGCTCCTGCTCGGCGGCATCGACACCGTGATGGGCCCGGACGCGGGCGCGGCCGTGCTGCATGCCTTGCGCGACCAGATCATGCCGCTGACCGATCTGTGGCGGCTGATCC
>DASQLE010000505.1:0-2093 GCA_035630175.1 Beijerinckiaceae bacterium | reverse complement strand
CCGCCGGCGAGCGTCGCCTCCAATTCTTCGAATGAGACGACGCCCGTGCCTGGCAGATAGCCTGCGAAACGCGGCACGGCCTGCGGAGTCGCACGTGCCGCGTCGTGCCCCGCATGGCGCGCGAGCTGACGCAAAAAGCCCCGCATGTTTTCGCGTCCGCCTTCGCGGAAGAACGCCAGCAGCGTGGCAAGCTCCTCCGCCGGCAATGTCGATGCCGCCGCAAGCCGCGCATCGTCGCGGTCCTCGCCCGGCAGCACCGCGAGCGCGATGCCTTTTTCTTTGGCGGCGTCCGTCAGCGCCTCGACGCCGTAGCGCCACCAGTCGAGTCCGCCGAGAAGACGCACCACGACGACCTTGGCGTGCTGGCCGACCTTGTCGAGCCAGAGATCCACCGACATCGGATGGCGCAGGTCGCGCAGATGCGCGAGCCGCAAGCTCGGCAACGCCTCCTTGTCGGCGGCGTAGGCGGCGGCGAGGCTGGAGAGATCGCTGTCGGTGAAGGACAAGACCGCCATGTCAGCCGCGGCCTGACCGAGATCGATCGGTTCGACCAGGTCGTCGAGAGACGTGGAGCTGGTCTGGAGGAGATGCATCTTAGCCTTGCAGCCCTGCCGTCACGGCGTCGCGGTTAAGGCCCTTGAGGCCGATGACGACGAGCGCGCCGGCCCGCGCCTCCGCCGCGCCCCAGGGCCGGTCATAATAATGGCTGACGCGGGGGCCGACCGCCTGCACTAGGAGCCGCATGGCCTTGCCTGCGACCGGAACGAAGCCCTTGATCCGCAACACGTTTTCGCGCTCGGCAAGGACCGAGATGCGCGCCGCGAGAGCCGCCGGGTCCTGCACCTCGCCGATGTCGACGACGAAGCTGTCGAAATCGTCGTGATCGTGGTCGAGCTCGTCGTCGTGATGGGTGCGCCGGTTCTCGATGTCGTCCTCGGTGCCGACGCCGAGCCCGAGCATCGCGGCCGGATCGACCTTCCCGTCCGCCACCGTGACGATGCGCACCGAGCGCGGCAGCGCGTTCGTCACCGTGGCAAGCGCGCGCTTCGCGCCCTTCTCGTCCAGAAGATCGCGCTTGTTCAAAACGACGAGATCGGCGCAAGCGATCTGGTCCTCGAACACTTCTTCGATGGGATCGTCGTGGTCGAGCGCGGAGTCCGCTTGGCGTTGTGCGGCGAGCGCATCGAGATCGGCGGAGACCTGTCCGCCGGCGAGCGCCGCCCCGTCCACCACCGCAACCACGCCGTCCACGGTGACGCGGCCCTTGATCGCCGGCCAGTTGAACGCCTGCACCAGCGGCTTCGGCAGCGCGAGCCCCGACGTCTCGATGACGATGTGCTCGACTGGAGGCGTCCGCGCGAGGATCGCGTCGAGGGCTGGCACGAACTCATCCGCGACCGTGCAGCAGAGACAGCCATTGGCGAGTTCGACGATGTTCTCTTCCGGGCAGGACGTGTCGCCGCAGCCCTTCAGGATCTCGCCGTCGATGCCGACATCGCCGAACTCGTTGACGATGATCGCAAGCCTGCGCCCGTTCGCTTGGCTTAGGATGTGCCGGATCAGCGTTGTCTTGCCCGAGCCGAGAAAGCCCGTGACGATGGTGCAGGGAATGCGGGCGAGCGATCCCGTCATTCGGTCTCCTCCTCGAAATCAAGTGGGGGCACGCGCGAGATCAGGCCGCGCTTCAGAACGTCGGGACGGCCGCGCCAGGGCAGCAGGCCGTCCTTTGCCCGCGCCAGCAGCCTTGCGCCGTCGATCAGGCTTTGCGCATCGCGCGCCGTCTCCAAGTCGCCGAACACGTAGGTCCAGGAACCGTCGCAGCGCATGGCCGCGCTCAGGGCGCGATTGCAGTTGGCAAGGCAGCGCACCTTGCACACGGCGATGCCGGTGCCGCGTGCCGCCTTTGCCGTCTCCTCGGCGAGCGTCGCACCGGGGCGCACGCCATCCGGGTCGGTCGCGCGGCGGCAGGTCGTGCAGACATAGATCGTGGTCGCGGTCCGCGCCTCGATGCCGAAATCGTCGTCTTCGCTGAGATCGATGAGCGTCACCCTGTACGCCGCTCCTTTCGCGGAACTGAAAACCCAGGGTGCGGC
>DASQLE010000504.1:0-3347 GCA_035630175.1 Beijerinckiaceae bacterium | reverse complement strand
CGGCTCGCCGCCGAGATGCAGGCCGCGTCCGCCGGGCTCGAATTCGAGCGCGCCGCCCGCTACCGGGACCGCATCGCTGCGCTCGCCGCCGTGCAGACGACGCAAGGCATCAACACGCAGGGGCTCGAGGAGGCGGATGTGTTCGCCCTCGACGAGCAGGCCGGGCAGCTCTGCGTCGAGGTGTTTTTCTTCCGCAACCATCAGAACTGGGGCAACCGCGCCTATTTCCCGAAAGCGCACAAATCGACCGCGCCCGGCGAGGTGCTGGCCTCGTTCCTGGCGCAGTTCTACGACGACAAGCCGGCGCCGCGCTGCATCCTCCTGTCCCAGGATATCGAGGACGTCGATCTCATCGAGGCGGCGCTGGCGAGCCGGGCCGGCCACCGCATCGAGATCTGCCTGCCGAAGCGCGGCGAGCGCCGCCAGCTCGTCGATCTCGCCATACGGAATGCCAAGGAGGCGCTCGGCCGGCGTCTTGCCGAGACCTCCTCGCAGCAGAAGCTCCTGACCTCCCTCGGCCAGGCTTTCGCGTTGCCGCGGACGCCGCGGCGGGTCGAGGTGTTCGACAATTCGCACATCATGGGCACGAATGCGGTCGGCGCCATGATCGTGGCCGGCGTGGCCGGGTTCATGAAGACGCATTACCGCACCTTCAACATCAAGTCGGAGGAACTCGCGCCCGGCGACGATTACGGCATGATGCGCGAAGTCTTGCGCCGTCGCTTCGCACGCCTCGTCAAGGAGGCGCCGCGGGATGCGGATGTTCACCTCCCCCTTGATGGGGGAGGTCTCGTCGGCGAAAGCCGACCGGGTGAGGGTGGCAGCGCAGCCGTGTCCGGAAATGTCGAGGCTCCCCCCTCACCCGAAGCACCTCCCGTGCCCTCGACCTCTCCCTCCGAGGGAGAGGTGGATTTCCCGGCCTGGCCGGACCTCGTCCTTATCGACGGCGGCAAGGGCCAGCTCGATGCGGCGCGGGCGACGCTTACCGAGATGGGCATCGCCGACGTGCCGCTCGTCGGCATCGCCAAGGGCCGCGACCGCGACGCCGGCCGCGAAACGTTCTTCATGCCCGGCAAGGCGCCCATCAAGCTGCCGCCGCGTGATCCCGCGCTCTATTTCGTGCAGCGCCTGCGCGACGAGGCGCACCGGTTCGCCATCGGCGCCCATCGGGCGAAGCGCAAGCGCGACATGGTCAGGAGCCCCCTCGACGAGATCCCCGGCATCGGCCCGAGCCGCAAGCGCGCGCTGCTCCACCATTTCGGGACGATGAAGGCCATCGGGCGCGCCGCCCTCGAAGATTTGATGAAGACGCCGGGCGTCAACGCGGCCACGGCCCGGGCCGTCTACCAGTATTTCCACGAAGGGAAGGGGTAGCGCCGATCCCTCCGGGGGAGAGCTGGGCGGTGCGTCCCCGCGGCGGTTGACCTCGCATGTCCCCCATGCTTCCTCGCCTCGATGACCATCGCCCAACCCATGCGCCGGTCGACGGCCCTCAATCTTCCGAACCTCCTGACCTATGCGCGCCTCGCCGCCGTTCCCGTAGTGGTCGCGCTCCTGTTCTGGCCGCGCGACGATTGGGCGCGCTGGCCGGCGCTCATGATCTTCATCGCGGCCGGCGTGACCGATTATTTCGACGGCTATTTCGCGCGCGCCTATGCGCAGCAATCGGCGCTTGGGCGCATGCTCGATCCGATCGCCGACAAGCTCCTGGTGGCCGCTTGCCTCCTCATGCTTGCGGCCGACGAGACGATCTACGGCCTGTCGCTGCTCGCCGCCATCGTCATCCTGTGCCGCGAGATCCTGGTCTCGGGCCTGCGCGAATATCTGGCGGCCCTGAAGGTCGGCGTTCCGGTCAGCCGTCTCGCCAAGTGGAAGACCGGCGTGCAGCTCGTCGCCATCGGCTTCCTGATCGCCGGGCCGGCGGGCGAACGCATCCTTCCCGGCACGGTCGAGATCGGCATCGTCCTCCTGTGGATCGCCGCCATCCTGACGCTCTATACCGGATGGGATTATCTCAAGGCCGGTCTCCGCCACATCGGCGAGGAGGATTCCCTCTGATGCAGGTGAAGCTCGTTTATTTCGCCTGGGTGCGCGAGCGGGTTGGCCGGCCCGACGAGACCGCCGAGGTGCCGGCCGAGGTGGCGACCGTCGCCGAGCTCGTGCGCTGGCTGAAGAGCCGCGGCGAGGAATACGCCTATGCCTTCGAGAACGAGGGGGTCGTGCGCGCCGCCATCGACCACGTCCATGTCCAGCCGGATGCGGCGCTCGCCGGCGCGCGCGAGATCGCTTTCTTTCCGCCGATGACGGGCGGATGATCCCGTTTCCGGCACGCCGGCAAGATGGGGAGGAGGCACCAAGAAACGTACCATGAGCCTCACCATCCATGTCCAGCGCGAGAGCTTCGACATCGCCGACGAGATCGCCGCCCTGACGGCGGGGCGCAGCGATATCGGCGCCGTCGTGACGTTCACGGGCTTATGCCGCGACGAGGCGGGGCGCCTCGCCGCCCTCGAGCTCGAGCACTATGCCGGCATGGCCGAGGCCGAGCTGCGGCGCGTCGCCGAGGAGGCGAGGCAGCGCTGGTCGTTGCAGGGCCTGACGATCATCCACCGCTTCGGCATGGTCGCGCCCGGCGAGACCATCGTGCTCGTGGCGACGGCCTCCGTCCATCGCGGGGCTGCCTTCGCGGCGGCCGAGTTCCTGATGGATTACCTGAAGACGCGCGCGCCGTTCTGGAAGCGCGAGCACCTCGCCGACGGCCGCACCGGCGATTGGGTCGAAGCGGCCGCCCACGACGACGTGGCCGCCGCGCGCTGGCGGACGATCTGAGCGGGTCCGCTCCGGCTTGACGGAGCGCCTGCAGAGGACGACGATGCGTAGGGTGGGCGCTCGACCGGAGGTGTCGCATGCGGCCTCGTTCGACGGCTTATGCCGCTGCTCTCGCGATTGGCGTCGCCCTCCTGCCGGCCCGCGCCGAGGACGCCCGGACGATGCCTCCGACCGATATGGCGCAGACCGGTCATTCCGCCGACTGCGTGTGCCGCGCTCAGGGTCGCACCTTCGCGGTCGGCGAGAGCGCCTGCCTTAGGACGGCCGCTGGAGCGCGCGTCGCCCTGTGCGGCATGGTCCTGAACAACACCTCCTGGCAGGTCACCGAGCGATCTTGTCCGGAATCATGAGGCGCAACAAAAAGCCGCCGCCGAAAGCGGCGGCGGCGATGCCCGATCGGTGGAGCGCGGACGCGCTCCCCGTAAAGTTTTTAAAGAACCCCCACGACGATGGCGCCTATGAAGGCTAGCGCTGCGCCGATCGCCGCGATGTTGGCCGTGGACGCCATATCCAGCCGC
>DASQLE010000503.1:0-3850 GCA_035630175.1 Beijerinckiaceae bacterium | reverse complement strand
CCGCTCCGGATCCTGCGTCCATTCCGACATGGAGCCGTCGTAGAGCTTCACGTCCGGGCGTCCGAGCACCTCGGAGAGGACGAACCAGTCGCCGGCGGCGCTGTGGCCGGTGTTGCAGTAGCTGATCGCTTCGCCCTTCGGCACCGCTGCGAAGATGCGCTCCAGCTCTTCGCGCGGACGCAGCCGGTTGGCCGCCGCGTCGTAGGCCTCGCTCGCATCGGCCAGCACGGCGCCCGGCAGGCGGCCGCCGACCCGGGCCTGCGGGCTCTTCTCGCGGCCCTCGAAGGCGGCCTCGCTGCGGGCGTCGACGAGCGTCGCCGAGCCGCTCGCCACCGCCCCCTCCACGTCGGCGAGCTCGGCGCGCAGCCGCTTGTCGAGCCGCACCGGGTAGGTCGTCGCCGCCAGCGTCCGCGCCGGCCCCGTCTCGACCGGGCGCGCGGCGTCGCGCGTCCAAGCGGCATGGCCGCCGTCGAGGAGCGACGCGCGGGCGTGGCCGGCGACCTTCAGCGTCCAATACACGCGTGCGGCGGCGTTGAAATCGTTCGCGCCGGTCCCGGCCGAGACCACCGCGACGTGGTGCTCCGGGCGAAGGCCCAGTCGTCCGAACAGCGCCGCCACGGCGTCGGCGTCGGGCAGGAGGCCGCCGGCGCCGCCGCGCGCCACCCGCCAGCCGTCGGCCGCGTAATCGCTGTGCACGGCGCCGGGCACATGCCCGGCCTCGAACGCCGCGCCCGGACGGATATCGAGAACCAGACGATCGGGTCGGCCCAGGGTCTCGGCCAGCTGCTCCGGGGAGATCAGCGGCGCACTGCGTGTCGTAAACATCACATTCCTCGCGGTCGCGTGAACGATGCAGATGGATTGCCGCGATCTGTTGCACAAGGCCGCTGGCGGGCACGGCCGCCGGCGGGGTAAGGCGCAGAACGTTGTGTTGCGTGAAACACGATCGCTCAATTCGACACGGTTTCGAAAACGTCCGGAAACACGGTCGGGTTAGGCTTCGCACCGAAATGGCGCCGATGGCGCCTCGAGTGAGCGCGATGATCGGAAACCTGTTGGCATCAGCCGCGAAAGCCTACCGCGAGGTTGTGCGGGAGCTGTTCGACCCCTACCGGCCGGAGCTTTATTACATGCGCGGTCCCGGCCCGCGGTGGGCGGAGAAGCACGGCCGATCATAGCGCCACGGCGGGACCACGGCGTGCACCTCGAAGCTTCGCGGCGCCGCCCGATTAATCGAGCCTTAACCATACGGAGGAGACCATCGGTACGCCCGCAGGTTCGCGGCGACCGCGGCGCCTGAACGCACCCGAGCCGCACGCGGGGTGAACCATGACCCGTCTCCTTGTCTCGGCGTGCGTTGCGCTGTCGTGCCTCTCTTCCCTCGCGCAAGCGGAAGGATGCCGGCCAGTCGATTACGGTCTTAAGGTCATCGAAGCCTCCGGCGCAGGGAACGCCCGATTTCTGGACGGCATGATGAGGGCGCGTGCGGTCGCCTACTTGAACGGGCTGCCGCAGCCCCAGCCGGAACAATGGACCATCGTTCTGGCTGCCGACATGCCAGACGGGAGCGGGCTCTTGATCGGCGGTATTGACGGAACGCTGTGCTTGGAAGCGCGGCTCGAGCCGCGCGACTGGGGAAACGTCATGGCCCAGATCGAAGGCGCCCGCGTGTAAGGCGCGAAGCCGCTCGTAGAGCCGTTTCCATCTTCGCGGAGCCGGCTCTACATTTCTTTGGCGCATTTTCTTGCCGTGAGCCGTCGGTGTTCGGGTCCGTGTAGGCGCCGCCCACCCACGCTCCGACCTTGAGCGGTCGCGTGGGGCCAGCGGCGGAAGCGCAGACCGCCAAGAAGGCTGAAAGGACGACACCGGCAATCGATCGGGTGAGCACGACGCACCTGCTTCACAGGCAATCGCGCGAGCCGAGCAGCATTTTTCCCGATGGTCCAGCACACAGCCGCGCGGAGCGGCCGATATGCCGCCGGGTGTGCTCCGGAAGCCGCACCGCCGAGGTCAGGGCGGGCGGCATGCCGCTGCGGGCACCAGCCAGCGGCCGGTTCACGCCACAGCGAGCCGGACGAAGGTGCCGTCGGACATCGGGCAAGCGGCCCAGAGCTCGCTGAGAGAGGCCACGAGGTGGTCCATCTCCGCGTCCGTGTGCAGAGGCGACGGCGTCAGCCGCATGCGCTCGGTGCCGCGCGGCACCGTCGGGTAGTTGATCGGCTGGACATAGATGCCGTAGCGGTCGAGCAGGATGTCGGTCACCGCCTTGCAGTGGACCGGATCGCCGATCATGACGGGCACGATGTGGCTCGGGTTGTCCATCACCGGCAGCCGCGCCGCGGTGAGCCGTTCCTTCAGGGTCCGGGCCCGTTCCTGATGGCGCGCGCGCTCGCCGCCGCTCGACTTGAGATGCCGGATGCTGGCGAGCGCCCCGGCTGCGATCGCCGGCGCCATCGACGTCGTGAAGATGAAGCCCGGCGCGTAGGAGCGGATGGCGTCGCAGCAGGCGCGGCTCGCGGCGATGTAGCCGCCCATCACGCCGAAACCCTTGGCCAATGTGCCGTTGATGACCGAGATCCGGTCCATGACGCCGTCGCGCTCGGCGATGCCGCCGCCGCGCGGGCCGTAGAGGCCGACCGCGTGCACCTCGTCGAGATAGGTGAGGGCGCCGTAGCGGTCGGCGAGGTCGCAGATGGCGGCGATCGGCGCCATGTGCCCGTCCATGGAATAGACGCTCTCGAAGGCGATGATCTTCGGTGCGTGAGGCGGGTATTTCTTCAGTCGGTCCTCGAGATCGGCGACGTCGTTGTGCCGGAAGATCTCCTTCGCGCCGCCGCCGCGGCGGATGCCGGCGATCATGGAAGCGTGGTTCTTCTCGTCCGAGAAGACGACCGCGCCGGGGATGAGCTGCACGAGCGTCGACAACGTCGCGTCGTTGGCGACATAGGCGGAGGTGAACAGGAGCGCCGCCTCCTTGCCGTGCAGGTCGGCGAGCTCCTGCTCCAGCAGCACATGGTAGTGGTTGGTGCCCGAGATGTTGCGCGTGCCGCCGGCGCCGGCGCCGCAGCGCTCGATGGCTTCGTGCATGGCGGCGCGCACCACCGGGTGCTGGCCCATGCCGAGATAGTCGTTGGAGCACCAGACCGTGACCTCGCCCTCGCCGTCCGGCGTGTGGTGCGTGGCGCGCGGGAAGCGGCCGGCCTGGCGTTCGATATCGGCGAAGACGCGGTAGCGGCCTTCCCGGCGCAGACTGTCGAGGCGCTCGTGCAATAAGGCGTCGTAGTTCATCATTGTCTCCGGGGCGTTGAAGACGTCGGCTGCAGCTCGGCTAGATCACGGTGATCGATTCAAAAAGATGAGCATGCAACAGGCCCGAGCAGCGGGAGACGGCCTCTCTTGCAAACTCGCTTTTCTTGTTTCGCACCTTCAGTCAATTTGCTGCATAAAGTCGGATTTTTCTAGGCGGACCCGATCACGTCGACCGCCCGTTCGGCGAAATTCCGGGAGAGATACGCCACCTCGGCGGCGTTTGCGGCTGCCGCCGTGCCGGCCTTGGCGCGCGCCGCGATGCCCTCGAAGATGACCGCGAAACGGAAGAGGGCGAAGGCGAGATGGAACGGAGCCATGCGCGCCGCGCCGGGGGACGCGTCGTAATAGGCGTTCGTGTATTCCGCCTCCTCCGGGATGCCGAGGGCCGCGCGGTCGAGGCCGAGGAGACCGCCGTATTCCTCGGGCCGCGAGTGCCAGGCGATGCAGCTATGGGCCAGGTCGGCAAGCGGATGGCCCAAGGTCGACAGCTCCCAGTCGAGGATTGCGACGACGCTCGGCTCATCGGGATGGAAGATGACGT
>DASQLE010000502.1:0-3801 GCA_035630175.1 Beijerinckiaceae bacterium | reverse complement strand
CGAAAAACTGAAAATATTGTGGCGTTCGGCTCATTCCCACGCCAAAATCGACGTGCTCACCGGAGAAGCCAACCACGACTCCTGGCGCGCGGTCCGGCTAACACGAGTTCCAAAGGAGATTGAACCACCGAAGGTCGAGCTTGGCGGAGGTGTCGCTGCAGCGCGACAATCAGGGTGCGACGGGCGCGACAATCAGGATGAGAGAGCGCCGCCGATGTCGGGCCGAAGGGAGGGCGTAGCCCGACCGTAGGTCCGACATCGGCGGCGTCGCGTCCGACGACCCACCGGGTCGGGTGCGCCGGGGTGATCGCGGCCGGTCGGGGTATGCGGATGTTTTCTCTGTTTCGGAGGAGCGCCCGTGCCCGGCCGCCATGTGACCGATCACCAGATGAGGCTCTTCATGAAGCATCGCATGACCGATCCCACGCCCGTGGCCGCCGCTCGCGCCGGGTTCAGCACCGCCACCGCCTACCGCACGGCCCAGGATCCGAGACCGCCGTCCGAAAAGCGCTCGCCAAGAGCGCGGCGACGCCCTGACCCTCTGGCCGACGTGTTCGACGTTGATGTCGTGCCGATGCTGAAGGCGAGCCCGGGCCTCAGGCCGGTGGCCATTTTCGAGGAATTGCTGCGCCGCCATCCCGACCTCGGGCCCGGCATCCGGCGGACGTTGGAGCGGCGCATTCGCCAGTGGCGCGCCCTGCATGGCGCCGAGCGCGAGGTGATCTTCCGCCAGATCCATGAACCGGGCCGGATAGGCCTGTCGGACTTCACCGACATGTTCGGGCTTGGAGTCACGGTGGCCAAGGCGCCGTTGCCGCACCGGCTCTATCATTTCCGGCTCGTCTTCAGCGGCTTCGAGCACGGCCATGTCGTCCTGCAGGGCGAGAGCTTCGTGGCGCTGGCCGCGGGCCTGCAGGATGCGCTCTGGTCCCTCGGCGGCGTGCCGGAAGAGCATCGCACCGACAGCCTGTCAGCGGCGTTCCGCAACCTGGCGCCGGAGGTCGAGGAGGACTGGACCGCCCGTTACGACGCGCTGTGCGGCCACTACGGCATGGCCGCCAGCCGCAACAATCGCGGGGTCGCTCACGAGAACGGCGCGATCGAGGGGCCGCACGGCCATCTCAAGAGCGCCGTCGAGGATGCGTTGCTGCTGCGCGGCTCACGCGACTTCGACACAATCGCCGCGTACCGCGCCTTCATCGATGCGCGGGTGGGCCGCCGCAACGCCCGCAACCGCAAGCGCATCGACGCCGAGCGCGCCGTGCTGCGGCCGTTGCCGAAACGGCGCGCCGAAGACGGTGAGGAGGCGATGGTCACGGTGACGTCGTCAGGCGGCTTCATGCTCCGCCGGGTCTTCTACACCGTGCCCTCGCGCCTCATCGGCCACCGGTTGAAGGTGCGCATCCACGATGATCGGATCGAGGTCTTCCTCGGCGGCACGCATCTGACGACCCTGCCGCGCGGTCGCGGCTATGGCGCAGACCGCCGCGGCCATGTCGTCGACTACCGCCATGTCATCCACTCGCTCAGGACCAAGCCCGGCGCGCTGCCGGGGCTGGTCTATCGCGACCAGCTCTTTCCGCGCGCCGCCTATCGCCGGCTCTATGACGTCGCGATGGAGGCCCTGCCGACGCGCGCCGCCTGCAAGCTCGTCGTCGGCGCGCTGGCGATCGCCCACGAGCGGGGCTGCGAGGCCGATCTCGCCGCTCTGATCGACGCCAGCCTCGACGCGGGCAGCCTCCCAGCGCTCGCCGATCTGCGCGCGCGCTTCGCGCCGGACCCCGAGGCATTGCCCCACGTCACGGTCACGCTGACCCCGCTCAGCGCCTACGACGTCCTGACCGCCGCTCCCACGGAGGGAGCGCCGGCATGAGCGCGACCGACCCCATCGACGAGGCCCGCCTCGGCCTTCTGCTCGGCGAGCTGCGCCTGCCCGGCATCAAGCACATCTGGTCCCGCTTCGCCGAGCGCGCCGACAAGGAGGGCTGGCCCGCCGCCCGGTTCCTCGTGGCCCTCGCCGAGCACGAGCTCGCCGAACGCGAGCGACGCCGCATCGAGCGCCACCTGACCGAGGCGCGCCTGCCGCCCGGCAAGACCCTCGACAGCTTCGACTTCGACGCCGTGCCGTTCGTCGGGGAAACAGTCCCCCGGACTGTTTCCTGACCCTCCTCACTCTCCAAGGCTCAGGTCATGGCCTTGGTCGCTGGCGACAGCTGGCTCGAGAAGGGCGACAACTTGCTCGTGTTCGGCCCGCCCGGCGGCGGCAAGAGCCACCTCGCCGGCGCCATCGGCCTCGGGCTCATCGAGAACGGCTGGCGTGTGCTGTTCACCCGCACCACCGACCTCGTCCAGCGCCTGCAGGTCGCGAGGCGCGAACTCGCGCTGGAATCGGCCATTTCCAAGCTCGACAAATATCACCTGCTGATCCTCGACGACCTGGCCTACGTCACCAAGGACCAAGCCGAGACCAGCGTGCTCTTCGAGCTGATCAGCGCCCGTTACGAGCGCCGATCCGTCCTGATCACCTCCAACCAGCCCTTCGGCGAATGGAACAGGATCTTTCCCGACCCCGTCATGACGCTCGCTGCGGTGGACCGCCTCGTCCACCACGCGACAATCCTTGAACTCAATGTAGAGAGCTATCGTCGCCGAACAGCCGTTGAACGCCGAAAGGCGCCCGGCCGGCCGCCGACCCGCGCGACAATCAAGGACGTCGCTGACTGACGCTCCGCGACAATCAGGATGCGAAAACCCTTGATCGCGGCGGCCGACGTCGCAATCATCACCTTCGTCGCGACACTTCGACTCTCATCCTGATTGTCGCGCGCAAATCACCCAGTTTGTCGCGCTACAGTGAGCCGCTGGCGGGCGTTGGCGCGCGAGAAGGGCGATCCGCGCTCGGGTCCTCCGGGCGGCGATCGCAGGACGCATGTGATCGAGGCCCAGCCGGCGGCGATCCTGGAGGTCTTCGAGGCGCGCCGGGACATGCGCCTCGAGGAGCTGCGCGCCGAGCTGGCCGGACGCGGGCTCTCCTTTCGGATACGGCACATCGTGGCGGTTCCTCCACCGTCGCGGCTGGACGCGTGAAAAAGACCGCCCACGCCGCCGAGCAGGACCGCGCAGACGTCCTGACGCGCCGGCAGGCGTGGTTCGACGGCCAGACTGACCTCGACCCCGAGCGCCTCGTGTTCGTCGACGAGACCTGGGCGAGCGCAAACATGTCTCGCACCCATGGCCGCGCCCCGCGTGGCGAACGGCTGCGCCTGGCCGTCCCGCATGGCCGCTGGAAGACCACGACCCTGGTGGCCGGACTGGGCTGGGGAGGCATCGTCGCGCCTTGGGTCCTCGACGGGCCGATCAACGGCGTTCGCCATCGTCGCTCGGACCGATGGCGCGGCATGGCTCCCCCTTCGAGACCTATGTCCGCAAGGTCCTGGTCGCGGAGCTGAAGCGCGGCGACATTGTCCTCAGGGACGACCTCTCCAGTCACAAGCGGCCAAAGGTGCGAGCCCAGATCGAGGCCGCCGGCGGACGCGTCCTCTACCTTCCGCCGTACAGCCCCGACTTCAACCCGATCGAGAAGGCCTTCGCCAGGCTCAAGGCCCTGCTGCGCAAGGCCGAAGAGCGGACCGTCGAGGGCCTGTGGCGCGCGATCGGACGGCTCGTCGATCTCATCACACCCGCCGAGGCTCTGAACTCCTTCGAAAGCTGTGGGTACGATGCAGACTGATCGGATTCCGCTCTAGAGCGCCTGGCCGCCCTCCCACAGCTCCGGCTCCGGCGCGAAGCGCGCCGCCGGCA
>DASQLE010000501.1:0-8385 GCA_035630175.1 Beijerinckiaceae bacterium | reverse complement strand
CGGCTCGGCGCCCGCGTGGCGCTGGCGACCGACGCGCGCGTCGGCAGCATCGCCGCGACCTTTCCGGCCGAAGAGGTCGTGCAGATCCCGGCCGCGACGCCGTCCGGCGGCTCGCCGCCACAGATGGCCAAGGCGGCGCTGGTGCTGGGGCTCGGCGTCGCGCGCGCCCTCGTGGCGCTGAGGCGTTTGAAGCCTGCCGCAATCGTCGGCTTCGGCGGCTATCCGACGGTGCCTCCCGTGCTGGCGGCGTCGTTGCTGCGCATCCCGACCGTGCTGCACGAGCAGAACGGCGTCATCGGGCGCGCCAACCGCTTCCTGGCGCCGCGCGTGTCGCTGGTCGCGACGGGCTTCCCGCTCGTCAAGGGCATTCCGGCCGGGATTCGCGCGCCCGTCATGCACACGGGCAACCCGGTGCGGCCGGCCGTCATCGACGCTGCGCGCGCGCCCTATCCGGCGCTTCCTGCCGGCGCGCCTTTGCAGATCCTGGTCTTCGGCGGCAGCCAGGGTGCGCGCGTGATGAGCGAGATCGTGCCGGCCGCGATCGAGCGTTTGCCGGGAGAGCTGCGGCCGACCATCCGCATCACGCAGCAGGCGCGCGGAGAAGATGTCGAAAGCGTCACCTCCTCCTATGCGCAGGCGAATGTCGCAGCCGACGTGCAGGCCTTCTTCACGGATCTGCCGCGCCGCATGGCCGACGCGCATCTCGTCGTCTCGCGCTCCGGCGCCTCGACCGTGGCCGAGCTCGCCGCGATCGGCCGTCCCTCCATTCTGGTGCCGCTGCCCGGCGCCCTCGATCAGGACCAAGCCGCCAACGCCCAATCCTTGGCGGAGATCGGCGCGGCGACCGTGATCCCGCAGGACGCCTTCACGCCGGACCGGTTGGCGAGCGAGATCGTCGCCCGCCTCCGCGACCCGCAAGGCTTGACCCGGGCGGCGGCAGCGGCCAAGAGCGCGGGCGTTACCGACGCGGCCGAGCGGCTTGCCGCTCATGTCCTCCGGCTCGCGACCGGCAAAGCATCCAACGAGAATCGCTCATGAAATTGCCGCCCAAGCTCGGTCCCATCCATTTCATCGGCATCGGCGGCATCGGCATGTCGGGCATCGCCGAGGTCATGCACAATCTCGGCTACACCGTGCAGGGCTCCGACGCGTCCGACAATTACAACGTCAAGCGCCTCGCCGAGAAAGGCATCCGCACCTTCGTCGGCCACGAGACCGACAATGTCGACGGGGCCGAGGTTGTGGTCGTCTCGACGGCGATCAAGCGCGACAACCCGGAACTCGCCGCGGCGCGCGAGAAGCGGCTGCCGGTGGTGCGCCGCGCCGAGATGCTTGCCGAGCTCATGCGCTTCAAGAGCTGCGTCGCCATCGCCGGCACGCACGGCAAGACGACCACCACGTCCCTTGTCGCCACCCTGCTCGATGCCGGCGGGCTCGATCCGACCGTCATCAACGGCGGCATCATCAACGCCTACGGCACCAACGCGCGCATGGGCGAGGGGCAATGGATGGTGGTGGAGGCGGACGAATCGGACGGCACCTTCCTCAAGCTGCCGGCCGATGTCGCAATCGTCACCAACATCGATCCGGAGCATCTCGACCATTTCCGCACGTTCGACGCCATCAAGGACGCTTTCCGCACCTTCATCGACAATATCCCGTTCTACGGTTTCGCCGTGATGTGCATCGATCATCCGGTGGTGCAGGACATGGTCGGCGGCATCGAGGACCGGCGCGTCATCACCTACGGCGAGAACCCCCAAGCCGACGTGCGCATCACCGATGTCGACCTGCGCGGCGGCCTCGGCCGGTTCCGCATCCACATCCGTGACCGCAAGCGCGGCGATCTCGAGATCGCCGACCTGACGATGCCGATGCCCGGTCATCACAACGCCCTCAACGCCACGGCAGCGGTCGCCGTCGCGCATGAGCTCGGCGTCTCGGCCGACGTGATCCGCAAGGCCCTGGCGGGCTTCGGCGGCGTCAAGCGCCGCTTCACCCGTACCGGCGATTGGAACGGCGTCGCCGTCTTCGACGATTACGGCCATCACCCGGTCGAGATCAGCGCCGTGCTCAAGGCGGCGCGCGCCTCGACGGACGGGCAGGTGATCGCGGTGGTGCAGCCGCACCGCTACACGCGCCTGCAGGCGCTCTTCAACGACTTCTGCACCTGCTTCAACGATGCCGACGCCGTCGTCGTCGCGCCGGTCTACGCGGCCGGCGAGCAGCCGATCCCGGGCGTCGACCGCGACAGCCTGGTGGCGGGGCTGAAGGCGCGCGGCCACCGCAATGCGACGGCCCTGGAAAAATCGGAGGATCTGGCCGGTCTCGTCAAAGGGCTGGCGCAGCCGGGCGACTACGTGATCTGCCTCGGCGCCGGCAACATCACGCAATGGGCCTACGCTCTGCCGAGCGAGCTGCAGGCCCTCGGCGGAAAGGCGGCGTGATGGCGCTGCCCGACATTGCGCCGGACCTCAAAGCGCTCATGCCCGAGCTGCGCGGCCGCCTGACGGCCAATGTCGCGCTCGCCGACATCACCTGGTTCCGGGCCGGCGGCCCGGCGCAGGTCCTGTTCTCGCCGATGGACGAGGACGATCTCGCCTATGCCCTGGCGCGTTTGCCGGACGACGTGCCCGTGACGGCCATCGGGCTCGGCTCGAACCTGATCGTCCGCGACGGCGGCGTGCCCGGCGTCGTCATCCGGCTCGGCGGCAAGGGCTTCGGCACCATCGCGGTCGAGGGGCAGCGCGTGCGCGCCGGCGCCGCCGTGCCCGACGTCAAGGTGGCGCGGGCGGCGGCCGATGCCAGCCTCGCCGGGCTCGCCTTCTACCGGGGCATCCCCGGCTCGATCGGCGGGGCTTTGCGCATGAATGCCGGCGCCCATGGCGGCGAGACGACGGACGTGCTCGTCGAGGCGCGCGGCGTCGATCGGCGCGGCCGGGTCCACGTGTTCAGCCATGCCGATATGGGCTTCACCTACCGGCACGCGAGCGTGCCGGCGGACGTGATCTTCACGCAGGCCCTGTTCCAGGGCCGCCCCGGCGATCAGACCGAGATCCTCGCCGAGATGGACCGCGTCACGGAAGCGCGCGAGGCCGCGCAGCCGATCCGCGAGCGGACCGGCGGCTCGACCTTCAAGAACCCGCCCGGCGGCAAGGCCTGGAAGCTCATCGACGCGGCCGGCTGCCGCGGCCTCGCGGTCGGCGACGCCCAGGTCTCCGAGATGCACTGCAACTTCCTCATCAACCGCGGCGCGGCGCGGGCCGCCGATATCGAGGCGCTCGGCGAGGAAGTGCGCCGGCGCGTGCGCGAGAGCGCCGGCGTCGAGCTCGAATGGGAAATCAAGCGGATCGGAATTGCGTGACCCTTCCCCCTTTAGCGGGGGAGGGTGGCGAGCGGAGCGAGCCGGGAGAGGGGGCGGATGTCCGAGGCGACCAGCCCCTCTCCGCCACCCTTCGGGTGGCACCCTCCACCGTTAAAGGGGGAGGGTAGAGGGGAGAAGGTTTGATGAAACACGTGGCGGTGCTGATGGGCGGCTGGTCCGCCGAGCGCGAGGTCAGCCTCAATTCCGGCAAGGCCTGTTGCACGGCGCTCCAGGAGCAGGGCTACCGGGTGACGCCCGTCGACGTGGCGCTCGACATCGCCACGGTCCTGCCGGAGGTGCGGCCCGACGTCGTCTTCAACGCCCTGCACGGCCAGTTCGGCGAGGACGGCAAGATCCAGGGCCTCCTCGAGATCATGCGCATCCCCTACACCCACTCGGGCGTGCTCGCCTCCGCCCTCGCCATGCACAAGGAACGGGCCAAGGTGATCCTGAAGGCGGCCGGGGTGCCGGTGCCGGAGGGCGTGACCGCCGATCGCCGGGCCGCCGCCGAGCGCCACCTCGTGCCGCCTCCCTACGTGGTCAAGCCGGTCAGCGAAGGCTCGTCCGTCGGCGTCATCATCGTGCGCGAGGAGCGCACCCACCCGCCCCAGGAACTGCTGCGCGAGGATTGGGCGTTCGGCGACCAAGTCCTTGTCGAGAAATACATTCCCGGCCGCGAGCTGACCTGCGCCGTCATGGGCGACCGGGCTCTCGGAGTGATCGACATCCGGCCCGCCACGGGGGTCTTCTACGACTACGACGCCAAGTATGCGAAGGGGGGGTCGATTCACGTCCTCCCGGCCGAAATTAAACCGAATATTTACCAGCGGGTCCAAGAGTTGGCGTTAACGGCGCATCAAGCTCTCGGGTGCCGGGGCGTCAGCCGTGCGGACCTCAGATACGACGACACGCCCGGTGGCACCGGCGACGTCGTCGTTCTCGAAGTCAACACGCAGCCCGGCCTTACCGAGACGTCCTTGGTGCCCGAGATGGCCGCCCATGCGGGCTATTCGTTCGGTGAGCTTGTCAGATGGATGGTGGAGGACGCTTCCTGCGACCGCTGAGCGCCGGCTTGCCCGGCCGCGCAGGCGCTCGCGCGTCGTCCTCGGGAGGCCGGCTCGCCAGGTTGCACCGCAAGCTCCCCCGTTTCCTCGGCTTCGGCCTGACAATCGTCTTCTTCGGCATCGTCGCCATCACCGGAGCGATCGTCGGCGGCCACGTCGACGCGTTCCGGCAGCGCCACGGTGAGCCGCGCCATGCCCTGGCCCGCTTTCTCGGCCTCGGCCTCGACCAGGTGACGATCGCCGGCATCGCTCGCCTGACCGAGCCCGAGATCCTCGCCACCGCCGGCATCTCGCCGAAGGTTTCGCTCGCCCTGCTCGACGCCGCCGACATGCGCGACCGCCTCGAGCGCATGCCGCTCGTCAAAAGCGCGTCGGTGCGCAAGCTCTACCCGAACGAGCTCGTGGTGACCCTGGTCGAGCGCGAAGCGCACGCCCTGTGGCAGCGCAACGGCGAAGTCTCCGTGATCGCCCAGGACGGCACCGTCATCGACACCCTCCAGGATGGGCGCTTCGCGCAACTGCCGCTCGTCGTCGGCGAGGACGCCAACCTCCACACGGCCGACTACCTGGCGCTGCTCGAGGCGGCCGGCCCGTTGCGCGGGCGCATTCTGGCCGGAACGCTGGTCTCGGCGCGCCGCTGGACCCTGAAGATCGACAACGGCATCGACGTCAGGCTGCCGGAGAGCGGGGCGGCCGAGGCGGTGGCGCGCCTCGTCCGGCTCGAAAGCGAGCAAAGGATCCTCGACAAGGACGTCATCACCATCGACCTGCGCATGGCCGACCGCATCGTCGTCCGTTTGACCGAGGAGGCCATGGCGGCGCGGCTCGAATCGCTGAAGAAGAAGCCGACCCGCGGCAAGGGGGTCGAGACATGAGCCCGCACGGCCATGGCCTCATGCCGCGCCTGAAGCCCCTGTCGTCGCGCAAGAGCGCGACGTTGTCGGTTCTGGACATCGGCACCAGCAAGGTCGTTTGCCTGATCGCCCAGCTCAAGCCGGTCGAGAGCCTCGACGCGTTGCCGGGCCGCACGCATCTCGCTCGCGTCGTCGGCATCGGCCACCAGCGCTCGCTCGGCTTGAAGGGCGGCGCCGTCGTCGATCTCGAGGCGGTCGAGGGCTCGATCCGCCACGCCCTGCACGCGGCCGAGCGCATGGGCAAGGTCGAGATCCAGTCCGTGATCGTCAATCTCACGGGCGGGCGGCTCGGCTCGCAGCGCCTGCAGGCGGCGACGACCGTGCGCAACGGTCCGGTGACGCCCTCGGACGTCGGGCGCGTGCTCGACGCCGCCGGGGCTCAGAACGCGCGGCCGGGCAGGGCGGTCCTGCACGCGCTGCCGACCGGCTTCTCGCTCGACGCCCAGCGCAGCATCGTCGATCCCACCGGCATGGTCGGCGAGAAGCTCGGCGTCGACCTGCACGTCGCCAGCGCCGAGGCGGCGGCGGCGCGCAACCTCATGCTGTCGGTCGAACGCTGCCACATCGGCGTCGAGGCGGTGATCGCCACGCCCTACGCGTCCGGCTTGTCGGCGCTCGTCGAGGACGAGGCCGACATGGGCGCGGTCGTCATCGACATGGGCGCCGGCACCACGAGCGTCGCCGTGTTCTCCGGCGGCCATCTCGTCCATGTCGACGCCCTCGCGGTCGGCGGGCATCACGTCACGATGGACATCGCCCGCGGGTTCACGACGCGGGTGGCCGCCGCGGAGCGCCTCAAGACGCTCTACGGCGCAGCGGTCGCGAGCAGCTCCGACGACCGCGACATGATCGCCGTGCCGCAGGTCGACGAGGACGAGCGCGACGTCCCGAGCCACCTGCCGAAATCGCACCTCGTGCGCATCATCAAGCCGCGCGTCGAGGAGATCCTCGAGCTCATCCGCGACCGCCTCAGGAATGCGGGCTTCGCCGCGCAGGCCGGCCGGCGCGTCGTTTTGACGGGAGGCGCGAGCCAGCTCTTCGGCACGACCGAGGCGGCGCGGCGCATCCTTCAGGGCCAGGTCCGCATCGGCCGGCCGCTCGGCATCAAGGGTCTGCCCGAGGCCGCCAAGGGACCCGGCTTCGCGGCCGCGGTCGGGCTGCTCGTCTACCCGCAGGTCGCCCATCTGGAGCATTTCGAGCCGCGCTCGGCAGGGTTCTTCGCAGGCACCGGAACCGACGGCTACATGTCGCGGGTCGGGCGCTGGTTCCGGGACAGCTTTTGATGAGGGAAGCATTTTCGAGCGAGGTGGGTCCGGCTCGCGTGAAGGAAATGCGACGAAACGAGATTGAGAGTCGGTTCCACGGCGGTGGAACCGGTTCGAGGCGGCGGGCCGGCAGCCCGTTGCGTCACGTTCAGCACAGCGCCGGCCGGGCGCAACACGGATAGAGGCCACGAGAGGGCGAGAGTTATGACCATCGATCTGCAAGCTCCGGACATCCGCGAACTCAAGCCGCGCATCACCGTGTTCGGGGTCGGAGGCGCCGGCGGCAACGCCGTCAACAACATGATCGAGGCCGGCCTCCAGGGCGTCGAGTTCGTATGCGCGAACACCGACGCGCAGGCGCTGACCTCGTCCAAGGCCGAGCGCGTCATCCAGATGGGCATCGGCGTCACCGAAGGGCTGGGTGCCGGCTCGCAGCCGGAGATCGGCCACGCCGCCGCCGAAGAGGTCATGGACGAGATCCGCGATCAGCTGTCGGGCGCCCACATGGTGTTCATCACCGCCGGCATGGGTGGCGGCACCGGCACCGGCGCCGCGCCCGTGATCGCCCGCGCCGCCCGCGAGATGGGCATCCTGACCGTCGGCGTCGTCACCAAGCCGTTCCAGTTCGAGGGCGTCCGGCGCGCCCGCGTCGCCGAGGCCGGCGTCGGCGCGCTGCAGGAATCCGTCGACACGCTGATCGTCATCCCGAACCAGAACCTGTTCCGGGTCGCCAACGAGAAAACCACCTTCGCCGACGCCTTCGCCATGGCCGACCAGGTGCTCTATTCAGGCGTCGCCTGCATCACCGACCTGATGGTCAAGGAAGGCCTCATCAACCTCGACTTCGCCGACGTGCGCGCCATCATGCGCGGCATGGGCAAGGCCATGATGGGCACCGGCGAGGCGACCGGCGAGAAGCGCGCCAACCGGGCCGCCGAGGCCGCCATCGCCAATCCGCTGCTCGACGACGTCTCGATGAAGGGCGCCCGCGGCCTTCTCATCTCGATCACCGGCGGTCGCGACCTGACCCTTTATGAGGTCGACGAGGCGGCGACCCGCATCCGCGAGGAGGTCGATCAGGACGCCAACATCATCCTCGGGGCGACCTTCGACGAGAGCCTCGAGGGGATCATCCGGGTCTCGGTCGTGGCGACCGGCATCGATCACGCCCTCGTGCACAAGGCTGTGGAGCTGTCCTCGACGGAGCAGCGCATCGCCGAGGTCGCCGAGCGCCTGCGCGCGGAAGCGCGGGCCCGCGTGGCCATCCCGGCGCCGGTGCCGGTTTTCGGCGCCCCGAGCGAGCGTGCAAGCTCCCCGCTCGCCGAAACGCCCGCAGAGGCGCCGCAGCCGGCGCCGGTGCGGCCGGCCCCGAAAGCCGACGAGCTCACTCCGATCGTGCCGCCGGAGACGCCGCTGCCGCCGCGGCAAGCGGCCGCTTTCGCGCCGCCGCCGCCGCCGGCCGCGCCGCTGCCGGTCGTCGAAGAGCCCCCCATGCCGGCCGTGCCCTTCATCCCGCCCCAGGCGGAGCGGCCGATGCGGCCGACCCGGATGCCCCGGGTCGAAGACCTGCCGGTGCCGGCGCAGAATCAGCTGCGCGCCACGCGCGGCGAAGCCGATGCGGCCGCCCATCATGATCAGAGGCGGATGTCGCTGTTGCAGCGCATCGCCACCGTCGGACTCGGCCGCAAGGATGGGCCCGCCGGCCCGCCGGCGCCGGCCGAGCGGCCATCAGCCCCGTCCGGTCGCCCGGCCGGCGAGGGGCCGCAACGCCCGACCGT